>JAIFKL010000210.1 GCA_020049595.1 Desulfobacteraceae bacterium | reverse complement strand
ACGAAAAGAACACGAAATCGAAAATTTTCGTGTCTTTTCAAAATTAATTCGTGTTCTTTCATTCGTGAAAAATTCGTGTCCATTCGTGGCTAAGTCATCCCAATGTAATCCCTGAAAAAAGCATAAAGGACATTGCCATCAGCCCCGTGACAATCATGGTGATGCCGAATCCTTCCAAGCCTTTGGGAACATCCGCATATCGGAGTTTTTTCCGTATGGCTGCCATAGAGATGATGGCAAGCATCCAGCCGGCTCCGGAGCCGACGCCGAAAACCACCGATTCCGCAAAGGAATAATTCCGCTCCACCATGAACAGCAGCGCGCCCAGAATGGCGCAGTTGACCGCAATCAGCGGAAGAAATACGCCCAGTGCGGCGTACAGCGCTGGAGAATAGCGGTCAATCGCCATTTCCACCACCTGAACGATTGCGGCAATCACGGCAATGAAAATGATGAATTTCAGAAAACTGAGGTCAACCTCCGGCAACCCTGCCCATTTCAAAGCCCCGGGCGCAAGCAGATAACGATACACCAACCAGTTTACCGGCGTGGTGATTGCCAGCACAAATGTCACCGCCAATCCGAGACCTGTCGCAGTTTCTATTTTTCTGGAAACCGCAAGGAACGAACACATGCCCAGAAAGTATGCCAGCAGAATATTGCCGACAAAAACAGAATTTAACGCAATACTGAGAAGATTTTCCATTGTGATTTATCCCCATAAGAATTTGTGTTTCGTTTTTTAACGCAAGATATGAAAGATATAACAGATAATCTTTCATCTTTAAACATTTGAAGCTAAAATGCCATAATTTGAAAGGCTTTTCAATAAATTTCTTCGTCAGCCTGATATAAAAATACATTATTCCTTGCATGTAGAACATTTTCACGGTAATAGAGACATTTTTCACACGCGTTGCACATTGAAAAATTTTCCGTCTGCTTTTATAATGAATTTATTAAGCAAACTTTGCCTTTCATTCTTAACTTGCTTTATATAGGAGAAATATGATAGAAGTTTCAGTTCCAGGATATGGAAAAACAGAGATCAGACACCTTGTGCTGGATTACAACGGCACAATCGCCTGTGACGGCGTGATGCTGTCGTGGGTCAGATCATGCCTGACAAGCCTTGCGGAAAAGCTTCAGGTTCATGTGGTTACGGCAGATACTTTCGGAAATGCTGCCTGTCAGCTTAAAGACCTGCCTGTGACGCTTTCGGTGCTGCCGCCCGGAGAACAGGATGTCGCGAAATTAGCTTATGTAAAAAGTCTGGGCTGCAAACACACCGCATGTATCGGAAACGGCAGAAATGACCGTCTGATGCTGAAAGAATCGGCGCTCGGCATCGCTGTGATTCTGGAAGAGGGCGCGGCGGTTGAAACCCTGCTTGCAGCCGATATTGTTTTCACCGATATTGTTGCCGCGTTGGAAGTGTTTATGAATCCTCTGCGTCTCACAGCAACATTGAGATTATAATTCGGCAAGGTATCTGAAAAACCCAAAAGGAGAAAAGAGATAAATGTTACAGTTAAAAAACCTTAATCTGCAAAAAGATAAAGTCGGAACGCTGGTGATTCCGGTTTGTGAGGATAAGGAAATCCATGACAACCAGACTGTCAGCTCGCTGATTAAAAAGGCTCAGAAAATCAAAGATTTCAAAGGCGAAAAAGACGATGAGCTGATCCTTTACGATTCGGATCAGCCAAACGCGGAGCGTGTGATTTTTTCAGGTCTCGGAAAACTTGAAAAATTAGACGCTGAAGCCCTTCGGACCTTTGCAGGCAAGGCGGTAAAGAAATGTATCTCGAAAGATGTTTCCGAAGTTCTCATTGCTGTTCCTTCTGCCAAAAAAACCGGACTGGAAATGTCGGACATCATTGAAGCCCTGACATCGGGCGCGTGTCTGGGAAATCACATTTTTGATGTGTATAAAAAGGAAAAAAAGAAAAAGCCGGTGCAGGAAATCACCATGCTCGTGAACGCTGAAACTGCAAAAAAATTCGACAAGCTGGCGTCGAATATTTCCACAGTCTGCGAAGGCACGATTCTTGCCAGAGAGTGGATTTCCACGCCTTCCAATGAAAAAAGCCCGGAACAGCTTGCAAAAGCCTTTGCAGACGCGGCGGAAAAGGAACAGCTCGGCGTTACGGTTTTTGATGAAAAAGTATTGAAAGAAAAAGGATGCGGCGCGATATTGGCGGTGGGTTCAGGCAGCGCAAATCATCCCCGAATGGTGATTCTGGAATACAAAGCGAAAAATGCCGAAAAAACAGTTGCTTTTGTGGGAAAAGGCATTACGTTTGATTCCGGGGGCATCAATTTGAAGCCCGGGGGTTCGTCAAGAGACATGAAAACGGACATGTCCGGCGCGGCGGCGGTTGCGGCAACGCTCATCACCATAGCGAAACTCAAGCCTAAAATCAATGTGATCGGCGTGATGCCGCTGGTTGAAAACATGCCTTCGGGAAGCGCGTATCGTCCCGGTGACATTCTCCGCACTTATGACGGAAAAACGGTCGAGGTCGGCAACACCGATGCGGAAGGCAGGCTGATTCTGATTGATGCCTTGTCTTATCTTGTGAAAAACTACAAGCCTGAGACCGTTGTTGATCTGGCAACGCTGACCGGCGCGTGTATTGTGGCGCTGGGCGACAAGATTGCGGGCGTGTTTTCCTTTGACGACAGTCTTGCCGAAGCCATTGTTGCCTCCGGCAGAAAAACGCATGAACGCTGCTGGCGGCTGCCCCTGCCCGAAGATTACAAAGAATCGCTCAAGAGCGAAATTGCCGATCTGAACAATATCAGCGACATGAACGGTGCCGGTTCAATCACTGCCGCGTTGTTTCTCTCGGAATTTGTGGGAGAAACCAAGTGGGCGCATATAGACATTGCGGGTCCCTCATCTATCAGCAAACCGGCTAATTACTGCGGCGCGGGCGGTACCGGCTTCGGCGTGAGACTGCTCTGCGATCTGCTGGAAAAACTGTAGGAAGTGAGAAGTTCTCGCAAAGACGCAGAGATCGCAAAGAAGGCAGACGTTTTTTTCGCTGGTTTGTCTTTTTTTCTTTGCGCCCTTTGCGCCCTTTGCGAGAACCTTTTATTTTTTTAACCACGAAGATGCGAAAATAAAGAAAAGCACGAAAGCATCTTGGAGCATCGCAGATGAACTATATTTGTAGGAATATCTGTATAGTGATGAAACATTTTCTTGTGATTTTAATGATAATGACGGCAATATCGCTTTCAGCCTGCGGAGATAAGGCGGCTGAGATATTTGATACTGCCAAATTGGAGGAATTGCAGCACAACCCGGAACATGCGGGCAAATTGTATCAGGAGATTATCGAAAAATATCCTGACAGCCAATATGCTGAAAAAGCAAAGGAAAGGCTGGCTGCGTTAAAGAAAAACAATTGACAGACTTTTCGGAAATAATAAAAGGGGAATCTCCCGCAATGCCGGAAAGAAAAGAGACCCTTCGCTGCGCTCAGGGTGACATAAAAGTAGAACGGGTTTGAAACCCGTTTTACTGTTGTCATTCTGAGCGCAGCGAAGAATCTCTCTGCGCCTTTGCGAGACCTTTATTATTTGCGATAATGTCTAATATCTAACCCAAAAATTATTTACTGCCAAATGAATATTTAAGAAGAAGAGATGATAAAATGGTCAGGAAATCAGATATTGAGCAAAAAAAAGATGTTCGTGAGGGCTTCAGGACTCTCGGCTTATGTCTCGGAGCCTCCACCATATCCGCCGTTCAAGTGGAGTTGGAGCGGATCGGAGAAGAGATAAAACCGAAAATCATCGGATATTCTCTTCATCCCCACGAAGGAAACCTCAGACAAACCCTTGTTTATGTTGTAAAAGAACTTGATCTGCATTCTTACGACAGAATTGCGGCGACCGGCAGGAGATTCCGAAACTTCGTAAACCTGACCTCGATCCCCGAACCCGAAGCCGTAGAATATGCTTACCGATTTCTCAAACCCCCGGATGTCTCATGTCCTGCGGTGGTCTCTGCCGGTGGCGAGACATTCATGGTCTATGCGCTGAACCGTGCGGGCAGCATCTCCAATGTGCTGACAGGCAACAAATGCGCGTCCGGGACCGGCGAATTTTTTCTTCAGCAGTTGCGCCGGATGAACGTGACGTTGGAAGAGGCAGCGCAGTGGGCTGTCACGGAAGAACCGCATCGAGTGTCAGGGCGGTGTTCGGTTTTCTGCAAGTCAGACTGTACTCACGCCACCAACAAGGGCATTCCCAAGTCAAAAGTCACTGCCGGGCTTTGCCAGATGATGGCAAACAAAATTCTGGAACTCCTGAAAAAAATCAAAAAACAAAATATCATGATCACGGGCGGCACAGCCCGCAACCGTATGATGATTGAATATCTCCGTCAGGAAATTCCCGGTCTGATTGTTCCCGAAGAAGCGCCCTATTTTGAGGCATTGGGAACCGCGCTCTGGGCATTGGAGCATGAAACCGCGCCGCTTGCTGAAACTTTGTTTCGCTCCGAAGCCATGTCTTTTGACACGCTTCCTGCGCTGCAACAATATGAAAATATGGTGCAATTCAAGACAGTCAAGACCGGCGATGTGCAGCCCGGAGATAAATGTATTCTGGGTCTGGACGTCGGTTCTACTACCACCAAAGCTGTGCTGATGCGGAAAAACGACAACGCGCTGCTGGCTTCCGTGTATCTGCGGACCAACGGCGATCCGATAGGCGCGTCCCGCGCCTGCTACCGCTCCCTTCTTGAACAGGTGAAGTCAAAGCTGGATTCGCAAGCTTCACTTTCTATCACAGGCTTGGGCGTTTGCGGGTCGGGCAGACAGATTGCGGGGCTACATGCGCTGACCGACGGCGTTATCAATGAGATCATCGCACACGCGACCGCAGCCGTGCATTTTGATCCTGAAGTGGATACCCTGTTTGAAATCGGGGGACAGGACGCAAAATATACCTACATCACCAACGGCGTCCCGTCAGATTATGCCATGAATGAGGCATGTTCGGCAGGGACAGGATCATTTCTGGAGGAATCCGCGAGAGAAACGCTCGGCGTGGCAATGGAAGCCATCGCGAATGTAGCGCTCAGAGGAAAGCTGCCGCCCAATTTCAATGACCAGTGCGCCGCGTTCATTTCCTCGGACATCAAAAATGCCATTCACGAAGGCGTGGAACATGAAGACATTGTGGCGGGCTTGGTTTACTCCATCTGCATGAATTACTCCAACCGGGTAAAAGGAAATCGTCCGGTAGGAAAAAAAGTATTTATGCAGGGCGGCGTGTGTTACAATCGTGCGGTTCCGCTTGCCATGGCCGCGCTGACAGGCAAGCCGATCATTGTGCCGCCCGAACCCGGGCTGATGGGCGCTTACGGTGTCGCGCTGGAAGTCAGAAAGCGCATTGACGCTGGTTTGATGAAGGAAAAGTCATTCGATCTGGAAACGCTGGTCAGCCGGGAAGTCATCTACGGAAAATCCTTTGTATGCGGCGGCGGAAAGGAGAAATGCGACCGGCGCTGCGAAATCGCCATGATTGAAATTGAAGGCAAAAAATATCCCTTCGGCGGTGCGTGCAACCGATACTACAATTTGCGCTATGAGATCAATTACGACGTGGAAAAGTTGGATTTGGTACGCATCCGCCAAAAGCTTATCTTTGAAAAATACGGCGTTCCGCCCTCGTCTTCTGTCTCTTCCCGCAAACGTGTAGGCATCAACCGGAGTTTTCTCGTCAATACTTATTATCCGCTCTACTCAACATTTTTCAGCGAACTGGGATTTGATCTTGCGGTTCCGGCTACGCCTTCGGGCAGAGGAATTGACCGGCGGGGCGCGGCATTCTGCTATCCTGCGGAACTGGCGCACGGATTTTTTTACTCGCTGCTTACTGCCGAAAATCCGCCGGATTTCATATTTCTTCCGCATTTCAAGTCAATTCCGGTTCCCAACGGTTATACGACAACGCAGGTTTGTCCCTTTGTTCAGGGAGAGACATTCTATCTGCGGACGACTTTCAAAGAAGAAATCGAAGAACTGAAAAAGAGGGGAGTAAAAGTGCTGACGCCTCTGCTTGATCTGACCAAAGGATTGGAAGCCGCCGGAGAGCCGATGGTGAAAACTGCGGTTCAGATGGGGGTGAGCAAAAAGGCGGCAGACGAGGCATTTGAAAAAGCGATGAATCGCCAAACTGCCTGCATCGCTGAGATGAGAGAACTCGGAAAACAGGCGCTTGCCGATTTGGAAAAAGAACCGGACAAGACCGCCGTGGTGCTTTTTGCCCGTCCCTACAACGGCTTTGTGGGAGAAGCGCACATGGGCATTCCGCACAAGCTGGCGTCCCGGGGCGTTCCGGTCATTCCTTTTGATTTTCTTCAGTTGGATGAGGAAAGAATCAAGCGGCACATGTACTGGGGCATGGGACAGCTTATCATCAAGGGGGCAAGAATTGTGCAACGTCATCCGCAGCTCTTCGGGACTTATATCACCAATTTCTCCTGCGGGCCCGATTCCTTTGTTGTCGGCTATTTCAGAGACATTATGGGCAGAAAGCCTTCTCTCACGCTTGAATTGGACAGTCACACAGCAGATGCGGGCTTGGAGACCCGTATCGAGGCTTTCTTAGACATTGTTTCAGCTTACAGGCAGTTGGTGGAAAAGAGAGACTTGAAAATAGAAAACAGCACTTTCAAATTTGATGAAAAGCTGTTTCCAAGTTCCAAGTTCCAACCTGCCCGGACTGTGTTGAATAACGGCATCCCGAAAGTTATCACATCTTCGGGAGAGGAATTGCCCTTTAATCATCCGAGGGTGACATTTCTGCTTCCGTCTATGGGAAAGCTTTCTTCCGAGGCATTGGCGGCTGTATTCCGTGCATCGGGTTTCAGGGCAAAAGCGAGCCATCCGGCAGATGAGGCAGTGCTGAAGCTTGGGCGTGCAAATACCTCCTGCAAAGAATGTCTCCCCCTGATACTCACCACCGGCACCATGCTGAAATATATTAACAACGGAAAACGGAAAGATGAAGTGCTGATTTACTTTATGGTCACGGCTTCGGGTCCATGCCGTTTCGGTCAGTATTATGTCTTCATGGAAGACCTGATCAAAAAACATCAGATTCCGAATGTCGCGTTGTTCTCGCTGACTTCGGAAAACAGCTATGCGGGATTGGGCAACGTCTTTCATGAAAAGGCATGGTGGGGATTTCTCATAGCGGATATTATGGAAGACATCCGCTCCATGCTGCTGGCAAACGCCTCAGACAGCAAAGAGGCAATGAAGATATTTGATGAAGAATGGCATTCGGTGCTGTTTGAATTAGAATACGGGAATTTCTCACGGTTAGAAGATCAGCTTGGGCTGACTGCGGAACGCTTCAGGCAGATTCCTCTCAAGCGTCCGCCCAAAGAAGTGCCGAAAGTCTCGCTGATGGGAGAGATTTTTGTGCGCCGGGATTCGCTCTCGCGCCAATATCTCACTGAAACGCTGGCGGAAAAAGGCTTTGCGACTATCTGTTCGCCCATCACCGAGTGGGTGCTGTATTCCGATTATCTCGTTGACAAGGGGCTTGTGGATTACACCATGACTGTATCGGAGAAATTGAAATATATCATCAAAAAGAAGGTGATGAGCCGCTCGGAAAAGCGCATCAAAGCCATATTGTCCCGCTCAGGCTTGGTGCATACAGAGCCGCTTTGTATCCAGTCTGTCATTGATAACGCCAAGCCTTATGTCTCCCCCAATCTGACCGGCGAGGCAGTGCTGACCGTGGGCAGTTCGCTGGCTGAAGTCGCGTCGCATTCCTGCGGCGTGATTGCCATCGGTCCTTTCGGATGTATGCCGAACCGCATGTCAGAGGCGATTCTTTCCGAGGCAATGAACCGCGAAGGCAAACTGGCAACAGACCCGAACAATGAAAAGCTTCGGGCTGTTCTCAGCGATGTGGAAGACCTGCCTTTTCTGGCAATCGAAAGCGACGGCTCGCCTTTTCCCCAACTGATCAATGCGAAGTTGGAGACATTCTGCCTGAGAGCCGGGCGACTGCATGAGCAGATGTTGAGAGTGAGAAATGAAAAGTGAGAAATGAGCCTCATCAGAGGTAAAATTTTTGCAGTGTGCATTCGCGGCGATTTTTTTGCCACGAATGCACACGAATTTTTTATCACGAAAACACGAAAAAGAAATCAGAAAAGCACGAAATAAAAAATTCTCTTTTCGTGTTTCTTTTCGTGTTTCTCTTCGTGTTTTAATTCGTGTATATTCGTGTATATTCGTGGCGAAAAAATAATTCTCACTTCTCACTTCCCACTTCTTGCAGCCGATTCTGAAAAGACTCCGTAACAGCTTCCGCGCCCTCGCTGTTCTCAATGATATAAGGCACAATCAGCATAATGAGTTCGGTTCGCTCGCCCGTGTCTTTTTCCACACGAAACAAATGTCCCAGCACCGGAATCTCACTCAATATCGGCACGCCCGAATATCCTTTGCTCTTGCTCGTCGAAATCAGACCGCCCAGCAGCACAGACCCGCCGTCTTTCAATCCCAGCGCGGTGTTGATTCTGCGGGTAAAGATATTGGGACTGGATATGTCGCTGGTCGTATTGGGCTGGGATTCGCTGACTTCCTGAGAAATCTCCAAGTCAATACGGCTGCCGGAATACACAACCGGACTGACGTTGAGCAGCACGCCGGTTTTCCGATACTGAATTTCCTGCAAAACCGAGCTGTTGCCGTTCTCCTGCACATCCGATGACGTGCTGCGCTTGGTAATGATGGGAACTTCTGTTCCCACGTCAATCGTGGCTTTGCCGCCGCTTTTCACCATGATGCGCGGCGTGGAAAGAATCGTCATGCGGTTTTTGGAGGCAAACGCGTTGAGAATAGCTCGGGTTTGCCCCGCATTGTTCAGGGTGTAAGTCAGTCCGCCGGAGCCGATGCCGAGTCCTTTCAGCGTCTGAAGAATCCCCTTATCATTTTTGATGTTGAGATTTTTAAGCAGCCATTCAACGCCCAAACCTTCTTCGCTGGTAAGCGTAACTTGCGCTATCGTGACCTCGATAAGCACCATCCGGGCAGGACAGTCCATTTCATGAATCACCGGCAGCAGACCTTCCCATGATTTCAAATCTCCCTGAAAAATAAGTCCGTTACGTGCTTCATCCACGACAAGTTTCGGGCTTTTTGCTGATGCTTTTTCGATTTTTACAGCCTGTTCCGCAGGTTTTCCGGCTTGTTCAGGAGATTTTTCGGTTTGCTCGGCAGATGCGCCTTCGACTGACACGCCGGACAGAATTTTTTGCAGCATCTTTGCCATCTCAGCCGCACGGGTGTTCTGAACCTGATAATAAAAGAAACTGTCCTGATTTTCAACTTTCTGACCGGGGAGGTCCAGAACGCCTGCCCACTCTTTGACATGCTCCAATACAGCGTTGTCCGCTGCAAACACAATCACGGCGTTTATCGTTTTAATCGGCAGAATAATGATACTGCCCATCGGCGGTTTCAGCGTGGCAGAATATCCTTCAGAATTAAGCACTTCTGACAGTTGACTCGCCAATTCGTCCGCGTTGAGATATACAGGCTCAATGCGGACGCTGTGACGACCCCGCATGTAGGGCTGATCCAATACGCGAATTGCCTTTAATGCCTGTCCGACAACATCCGGAGTCCCCATGAGTAAAACAGCGTTGCGTTCCGGGTCTTCGAGGATTTCCAATTTCTGTCCTTTGTATGCCTGTTTCAGCCAGCCGGCAACATGGACATTTCGCACGACTTTGAGCGGCACCATCTGAAACACGGGCCGATGAGAAATAGGCACTTCCGGCAGCGTCAGACCGCTTATCATCAGAGGCGGCTCTCCGGAACCGGGAGTCCCCGGCATCCCCGGCACAAATCGCAGCAAATCTCCCTGCCGCTCCACGCTCACGCCGTAGTTCTCAAGCACCTGTCTTGCCAATGAGTCAAGTTCCGAAAGCGCAACAGTCCCTTCTGTGCGAAGTGTTACTAAATCATTTTTACTCCGCAGGCTTGACTCAATCTCAAACGATGTTTTAAGGATATTGCCGTAAACCTCGTTGATAAACGCGGGCAGGGGCAGCGAATCCAAATTGATTGCAACCGGTTTGCCTCTGAAAGCCGTGCCGGGACTGATCCCCGAGTCAGAGATATTCACAGAAGGCGTATTAATCTTCGGCGTTTCAGTAAACTGCGTTTCCCGTTTTGCTTCTGCTTCCTCAGAAAACATTTTCAATGCGGCTTACGCAGCATTTCGGGAAATTGCAGCCCCAAGCCTGTTTTTGACAGCTTTATGTGACTGAACAATACGCAGCCGTTGAGCAGCAAAGCGAGACAAAGGCATATTGCCGGATAACACAATAACTTATTTTTATTCATCAAACTGAATGAAGTCATCTTATTTCTCACTTTTCAATTCTCACTTCTCAATCCAAAGAGCTTATAAACATAAATATTGCCTTCAAACTGTACTTCGATATAGCTGCTGTGAACGCTTTTCAGAATTTCTCCTCCGGGAAGGACATCGCCCTGAACATATCTCCCTGTTTTTTTATCTTCCGTTTCTATGAGCGCAAAGTGTCTGTCCGATTCCCGCACGACTCCCCGAAACTGCCACCCTGTCTGCTTCTGACTTTTTGCTTCATTATTTTCGCAGCCCCAGGGCTGTCGGCTGAGAAGCGTTTGAAAAGCGTCTTCAAGATTTTTCCCTTTTTCTACAGAAAGCACTGACCAGGGAAAATCTTCAGCTTGTCTCATATCAACAAGGCTTGAAGGGCGGGGCGCAAGCCATAGAGATATGCTGAAAGCGAATAAGAGAAATACGCCTGCCAACAACGGCATCCGAAATTTTCCTGTCAGTAAATCCATAAGATAAAAACCTGAACCACGAAAGCACGAAAACTACGAAAGTGCGAAAAAATTTTCGTTTTTTCGCGAGTTTCGTGTTTTCGCGGTTCGTTTTTTTTGCGTTTACGAGCTTGCCTGAAAATACGCCTTCATCACCATTGTAAAATGAGGCGTTCCGTAGTTTGTCAGGTCCAATTGCTCCACCGTTACGATTTGCTCATAGCTCTCAATGAGCCGCAGCAAATCCAAAAGCCTGTGAGGATCAAAATTTCCTTCTATCCTGACGGCAACCTGCCACAGCCCTTCGTACCCTGTGATGTCCCGTGCAGGCTCTACCTGTGTTCGGGCATTTGCAATTTCTTTTTTTTTCAATAAATTATCAATCCACATCTGCATCTGCGCCTGAGCTAATCCCCGACTGTTTGCCTTCCAGAATCGGCTTTCCATTTGTATCATCAGAGATTTTGCAATATCCACCCTGCCGGTCCATTCTTTTTGCCGGGCAAGAATTTCCAGACGAGCCAACTGTCCGGTAAAATTCTGATACTCGGTTTTCAACGCCTGCTTCCAGTCCGAAAGCAGCATCAGCAGGTAGGCAAGCAAGACAAACGCGGCAAGCCAAATGCCTGCCCGAAGCCTAGCATTCTGACGCCATTCAAGACCGCAGATTACACAGATTTCTCGGATTGAAATTTTCATTTATCAACGATTCTACAAGTATTTCGCATCTGCGATGCTGGTATTATTTCTCACTTCTCATTTCTCACTTCCGACAGTCATTTTCACTTCAAGCTGATTCGGCTTGCGTCCCGGCTCTGCTGAGACATCTTTGAATCCGGGCAGTTTCTGATATGCCTCAACATAATAGCGAGGGTCGGATTTTTCGCCTTCCAAAGTGAATGTGAGATTCCCCTGATTGTAGCGCCATTCCGCAAGCAGAACATCTTTGCCGGGAAATTTTTCCGCAACATCTGCCATCAATTGTAACTGCGTCGGATAAGAAAAGAGTGAAATCAGCCTGTCCGCAGCATCTTTATATTTTGTCGCCTCCGTGCGCGCTTCAATCAACGGTTCTACTTCCTGAGTTAATGCCGCAATCCGTTCCGCCATCAAATTTCCCGCGTGACGCCACCGCCATATTGTTACGCCGTCCCATATCAGCAAAAATGCAAATACTGCCGCAGCAATCAAAAGCCATAATCGCTCATGGCGGGGACTTAAAATTGAACCGCTCTCCGAAGTTCTTCCCCAAGGGCTGTCCAACCAGGGAATTTCTTCAAAAACAGGCGGAAGCGTTGTGGGATTCAGGTCATGCGCGAGCAAAAAGCGTTTCCATCCATCCGGATGAGGCAATTCTGCCCACCAGCGGCTGCCCGCAAGTACGCCGTTCTTCCAGACCTGCGCATCCAACCCTTCCGTGCATGAGACAATACGCAAAGCGTCACGATTCTCCAATCGCTCACGCAATACGGTTTCCGGGAAAATACGCGAGACATTTGCGCCGAAAGCTTCCGAGGCCTCGCGCCGTTTTGCTTCATCCCATATCCAGACTTGCGCTGTTTCATCGCGCCAGACCGCATGACGACCGGTTTCAGCAAAAGGACTCCATTGCTGTATGCGGAGATACAGCGCGCTGTTGCGCTCCGCGGGCGGAATGTCTCCCAGCACAAAGACCCGATACATGCAAAGACTTCGGGAAACCACCCACTGATGCCGCCCCAGCGTCTTTTTGAGGGGCGGAAAAACTTTACTGCGGGTCTGGATATATCGCTGGGGCGAAAACAGGGCTTGCAATAGCTCGTGCGCTTTCATGTTTTTGTTCCTGAGTCATGGAGATGAGTAATTCATAATCAATGAGCCACGGCGCTTTTTTGTCCGCCTGAGGCGTGAGAGAAACATGAACTTCTCTCATACGCTGACAGCCTTCCTGCCAAAGCGTCAGGCGGAGATAGACAGAGGGAAACAATGCCGTCCCCATGGGATCAAGCGAGAGATCGCTGCCGGCTGCCTCCTGAACTTCCCGGATAGAAGCAAAAGGCTTTTCCTTGCGGGCTTCAATAAGTCTTATTGCTGTATCTGCATCTATGCCTGTCATCGTCATGAGTATTTCTTTCGGAGCCGTGTTCAGATTCGGCGCGCCTCCGGAGGAAATCGTGGTCAGTCTCGGAATCGGCGTTTTACTCCATAATCCGGGCTGGTCTTTCCAATCCAGCACATTTGCAATTTCCCAACTTGTCAGCAGAAAACGGTTCGGCGGCGCGGGAAGTCCCATTCTTCTGTATTCGTCTTCTTCTGCGCCGTTGAGGCGGTGCAAGTCATCCATATCTGTATAATCGAGAAGTTTGTCGAGCAAGGGACCGCGGCGATCTGCCGGAACACCCAGCAAGCCCAGTAAATTTTCAAGATGTGATGTGTAAAAATTATTCAATCCCATCAACCCGCCTTCGTCCTGAATAGAAAAACAAGCTTTGCCCAAGCCCTTGTACGGTCTGTCATCCAGCGCAATCTCTCCGCCGACCGCAGCCATAGAAAAATCCATCGGATTCATGTTTTTCTCCGATGTCTCATCTGTCTCGCCTCCCGGAACCGTCAGCCCGCCAATCGTCAGGGTCTGCGTGCTTAGAAGATACAAGAGCGTTGCCTGTGTTCCGCTCAGATCAATTTCTCCCTGCAAATTTTCATCTCCCTGACGCGCAAGTTCGAGCGCGTGCTGAGTCCAAAGAGCAAAAAATCCTGAGGCAAGCGTTATCGCTGCCAATATCCACAGTGTGGCTGCCAGTATGAATCCGTTTTGGTTGGTCATTGTCTCCCGCAAAATCCCCCCTTGTCAGGTCTCCCTCTCCCCTCCGGGGAGAGGGGGGGAGGGGTCATCGTCGCAATCCCGCCCACCACCGATGCACCCTCACCCCGGCCCTCTCCCTCAAGGGAGAGGGAGAACTTAACAGTCCTGCTGCCTCCAAAGGGGGATTTTGAAAAAACGCCTCACCTCATGAGACAACCTGCATCTTGCCGCCTCTCATCCCAAGAAATCTTTGAGCGTAGGTTTCGGTTCACGCCTTCCTGCCGGTGAGACAAACCAGCTAACTTTGCCGAGCGCATCATCTGCTTCTAAAAGAATACCTTCAGGCAACTGGTTTGACTTATCAATTGTCAGCGGCCATTGACTGTGCCAGCGTCCGTTTTTGTCCAAATATGAAAATCTGCCGCTGTGACCTGTCCACTTTGCTATTTCCCATGCTGCAAAAGTTTCTTCACCGATAGAGACATTTGCATTTGTCTCTTTGTATTGCAGAAGAATATTGCCGCCCTTATAGACTAATTCGAGAAATATGGGCGTCGGAACGCCCTTCATTCCTCTCAGAGAAGCGAAAGACAGCCCTTGAAATCCCTGTTCTGTGCCGGAAAAGATATTTTTTCCGCTCGGATGATCCGGAACTAATGCCGCCGAAATTTCCCGAAACCAATGCGCCTGAAGCGTCTCTGTCGTCTGTTTTTCTAACTGAGAGAGAAACCGGATACGCAAACTCAGCACATGCGTCAAGCCCTGTATCAGCAATGTGCTGATAAGCCCTGTCAATACCAGTACGACTAACATTTCCATCAGTGTGAAGCCTTTTTGAAAGTTGAAACTTGACTTGCCGCTTTTTACTTTCTGCTGCCTAATTTTAGAAATTAATTTGAAATTCACGAACCTGACGGTATCCTGTCCGGCGCAAGTCAAACTCGGCAATTTGTTTTTTATTTGAAGCAATTCGCACATGCGTATCATAAAGCCCCAGACGATACAGACTTATCCCTGCCGGATGTCCTACACCGTCTTTTTCCGGCATCGCAAGATTTGCCTCCCATTCAATCGTGTATGCGCCCATTTCTGTGTAGCCTCTCGGTTTCTCCATCGGATTGACCGTTTCCATGAAAGCCAGCACGTTACGGACAGCCTGCTGACGCGAGTGATGTTCCTGCACCCGTCCGAGACTCTCCAGACTGCTGTTAATCCAGTCAAACGAAGCCATTCCGATGCTGGCGATCAGAAACATTGCCACAACAGCCTCGAGTAAAGTAAATCCTTTTTGACTTATTAACATTGTTATCAGGCTTACCGGCAATGAATTGCCGGGCTATTTTCATAAGTCCCTGCGGGACAGAAAAACATTTCAATAAGACTTCTTAGCGATTGCTCAAGAGCTAATAACTTACTCCGGTTTCCCATGCGGCGGGCGCAGAGATACAACAAATGCTCTCTCGCCGTAACTCAGACGAAGTTTGCCTCCGAGACAAACGCCGTTGCTTCTGTACTGAATCGGCGGCTCTGCTTCCGCAGTCCATCCGACTGGAAGTTCAAGCGGAAGTTTCTCTGAGTCATCTGCCGGATATTGCTTTAACGCAAAATCATGTCCTTCCTGAAAAGCAGTAAACCCCAGCCCGGAAATACGCCGCAGCACCTCATCCCGCTCACTTGCCCACTGAACGCCGTCGTAAATGCTTGTCAGACGCGGCACGGCAAGCCCTGCCATGAGTCCGATCAGCGCGACAACCATCAGAATTTCCAGCAAGGTATAGCCGGATGCTAAAAATGTCTTATTTCTAATGTCTGATTTCAAAAGTCAAAGCTCATACCAAATCGCTTTCAAAAAAATATAACCGGTGGGGCGGGGTTGCGTCCCCGCCTTTATTGATTCACCCTCACCCCGGCCCTCTCCCTCAAGGGAGAGGGAGAACTGCCCAATTTTTGTACCGGCATCTACAGCGCAACATAGCCAATATCCGCACTGATTCCCTCTCCGCCGGCTTTCCCGTCCGCGCCGAATGAATACAGCGCAAAAGGCTGACCTTCGCTGCCGGGAACAGCATATTGATAGGGACTTCCCCAGGGATCCAGCGGGATTTTCTCATCCAAGTAGGGTCCCTTCCAAAGCGGTTTGAGACGATCATCCGAAGGCGGAGAATAGAGCAGATTGATGCCTTCCTGAGCCGTCGGAAAACGTCCGATATCCAGCCGCAGCGTATGCAGCGCGCCTTTTATCATCTTAATCTGAACATCGGCAGTTTTTATTTTGGAGTCATCCACCCGGCTGAACATTCGGGGACCCACAAGACCGGCAAGAAGCCCAATAATGACTAATACCACCAGCATTTCCAGCAAGGTGAAACCCTGAGATGAGCGAATCAGGTCTTTGAATTTTAAAGATTTACACATGTCTCTCTCCTTTTGTTCACTCAGATTTAAAAATTGGAATGAAAAATATCATCTTTCGCGCTTTCGTGTTTTCTCTTCCGTGTTTTCATATTTCTTATTCCATAAAATACGGGCTTGCGTCAATGGGGTGGAAGGAGTATTCAAAGGTAGTAATATCCTACTTCATAGCTTCAGAACACTGTCCACGAAGGAACTCAAAGGATTTTAATTTTCTTCCCGCCGCTTCGTGTTCTTTTTCGTGTTCTTTCATGGATTAAAATTCAACTGCTTAACTCCTAAGCTTATTTCACTTGAATTTGATTAAAAAAGATGATAAAAGCATTTCCATTTGACAATTTCTCTACAGATTTTCTTTAAATCCCGCCGGATCGGAAACTGCTTCGACAAATTAAAAGGAGAACTGATGAAAATCACTCATTATTCCGACATACCGTCTAAACATTTTGACAGCGAGAGCGTAAAGGGCGTCAGCGCAAGAGTGGCAATCGGCAAGGCAGACGGTGCCGAAAAATTCTGCATGAGAGTTTTTGAAGTGGCTGAAAACGGCTACTCGCCGAGACATTCCCATGAATGGGAACATGAGATATTCATTCATGCAGGCAATGGTGAAGTATTGTGTAAAAACAAATGGATAGCGATAAGACCGGGCTGTGCGGTTTTCATCCCCGGCAATGAAGATCATCAGATCAGAAACACAGGGAACGCACCCTTAGTTTTTGCCTGTCTGATTCCGTCGGGAGCGCCGGAAATATGACAACAACTGAAAAGAAATATAGAAATCCGTTAGTTACAGTTGATATTCTCATTGAGATCAAGGGAGCAATTGTGCTGATTGAGCGAAAAAATCCGCCTCAGGGATGGGCATTGCCGGGCGGTTTTGTGGATTACGGCGAATCGCTTGAAGCGGCTGCTGTGAGAGAAGCAAAAGAAGAAACGTCTCTTGATGTTGTCCTGCAAGAACAGTTTCACTCGTATTCCGAGCCGGACCGTGATCCAAGACAACATACTGTAACAACTGTATTTATTGCAACATCGAGCGGCACACCGAAAGCTGCCGATGATGCGAGACATCTGGGACTTTTTAACGAAAACGAGCTTCCGCAGCCCATTGCCTTTGATCACGGAAAAATTATCAGCGATTATTTCCGTTACAGAAAAGGTGAAATGAAAAAAGATATTTTTTCATATAGTTAAAGCAGAATCAGCTTCCGGCTTGTTTTTTTATACTGTAATTCGGAAGCTTATACGGATTCGCTTCGTAAAGCGATTTTTCAAATCGCTTAAACCGCTTGAAAAGCGGTTTTACGGAGAACACTGTTTTTGAAATCGAATTGGTATAATACCAATTCGATTTCAAAGATCGGTCTTTTCAGATCGTAAATCGCCCGGCTGAAAACAGACTCAAATCGCTCAAACCGCTTGAAAAGCGGTTTTACAGAGAGCATCGTTTTTGATAGCGAATTGGTATTATACTGCTGTCTGAGAAAGGGGGGTAATCATGTCCGGTTTCAAGTCTCTGAAAAAAAAGGAAACAGAATCTGCCGGTATATTCAGACCATTTGAAAAACTGAAAAAACTCCTTGAAAGCAAGTCTTTTCCGCTTGCGCCATTTCGGGGAGAAATATTTTCAGTAAAAAAAGTTGATGTCGAGCCGAATCACCCTGAATATGAGCAAAAACTTTTTATAAAAGCAATGGCGGGCGTTACCCCTATTCCGAGAGAAAAATATTTTGAAGAAGATGACGATGATGATATTGTTGAAGTCAGGCTGCCGATTCATTTTGACGAGGATACAGACGATGAAACAATGTCTCAACTGAGGAATCTTGTGGAAAGCGGCTCCGGCTTTATTGTGGCGGATACTTCGGAATACATAGAAGGCACGGGCTATTGCGACAATCCCGAAATTGCCCGGCGTCTGCATCAGGGGGATTTTTCGATACAGGCTTATATTGACCTGCACGGAATGGGCGTTGAAGCCGCGCAGGAGGCATTTGACGAATTTATAAACGATGCGATCATCAAAGGAAAACGGGCAGTTCTCATTGTGCATGGGCGGGGGCTTTCCTCTCCTGCAATGCCGATTCTGAAAAGCAAAGTTCAGGATTGGCTCTCCCGGGGACCTTGGCGCAAGTGGATCATTGCCTTTTCAAGCGCAAGATCATGTGACGGCGGCACTGGCGCAACTTATGTGCTGCTCAGAAAAACTCCTTTTACCAAGCGGCTTAGGAAGAAATACAAGCGAAAAAACTGAAACACGAAAATACATCATCCGGAGTGCGAAAATGAAATTTTCGGCATCGTAAAACGGGTTTAAAACCCGTTTTACATATAGGCAAAAATGACTTATGACAACATCTATTTTGACTCTGACGCTGATTTTACTTGCGCTTCTCGGCGCGCCCCTCTTTGCAATTATTTTGGCTGTCGCGATGCTCGGATTTTACTCTCAGGGCGTTGATCTGTCAGTGATTGCCATTGAGATGTATCGAATCACCGACACGCCGGTTTTGCTCGCGCTGCCTCTCTTTACTTTTGCCGGATACCTTTTGGGAGAAAGCCGGACTTCAGAGCGGCTCGTGCGGATTACACGGGCATTTCTCGGATGGATGCCGGGCGGTCTGGCAATGGTTGCACTTGTCGCGTGTGCTTTTTTCACGGCGTTCACGGGCGCGTCGGGCGTGACCATCGTGGCGCTGGGCGCGCTGCTGTATCCTGCGCTGTTGCAAGCCGGGTACCCGGAAAAATTCAGCATCGGCTTGGTGACGACCTCCGGCAGTCTGGGATTGCTGCTGCCGCCTTCGCTGCCCCTGATTCTCTACGGCATCATTGCCCAGCAGATGAACACCGGTCCTACGGTTGAAATCAGCGACCTGTTTCTGGCGGGCATTCTGCCGGGATTGCTCATGGTTGCGGCGCTTTCACTTTGGAGTCTGTGGGCAAACCGGCACCGTCCCATTCCCCTGCTGCCCTTTTCGGCAAAAGAAGCCGCCGCCGCGTTTCGGGAAGCCATCTGGGAAATGCCGCTGCCGATTTTTATTCTCGGAGGAATTTACAGCGGATTCTTTGCCATATCTGAGGCTGCGGCAGTCACTGCGCTTTATGTGCTGGTCGCAGAAGTTTTTATCTACAAAGAGATCAAAATCTCACAACTTCCCGGTATTATGCGGGATTCAATGATTATGGTCGGAGGCATTCTCCTGATTCTCGGCGTGTCTTTGGCGTCCACAAATTTTCTCATTGATGCGGAAGTGCCGATGCGGCTGTTTGAAATCATTCAGTCGGCTGTCACAAACAAAATTGTGTTTCTGATGCTGCTGAATATCTTATTGCTCATTCTCGGCGCGATTCTTGATATTTTCTCGGCATTAGTTATCATGGTGCCGCTTATTCTGCCGGTTGCGCTGAGTTACGGCATTGATCCGGTGCATCTGGGCATTATTTTTCTTGCCAACATGCAGATTGGCTATGTGACGCCGCCGGTAGGCATGAATCTTTTTATTGCCAGCTACCGCTTTGACAAACCTGTCACCGAACTTTATCAGGCAGCAGTACCTTTTATGATTGTGCTGTTTGGCACTGTGCTGCTGATTACTTACTGGCCCGGGCTGAGTTTAGTTCTTCTGCAAAAATGATCAGCCGCAAATGTTGAACCACGAAAGCACGAAATGTAAGAAAGACACGAAAGAATTTAGAATGTTGTTCTCATTCCCATGGTCCGGAGTGCAAAAATGAGCGGAGCGAAATTTTTGCTTTACACCCCCGGACTGTAGAACGGGTTTAAAACCCGTTTTACAAGAAGGGGTGTAGAACGGGTTTAAAACCCGTTTTACAAGAAGGGGTGTAGAACGGGTTTAAAACCCGTTTTACAAGAAACGCGGAGCGCGGGAACGAGAAAATGACAATTTTTTTCGTGTTTTTCTTACATTTCGTGCTTTCGTGGTAAAAAAGATCACAAGTATTTTTTATTAAATTGCACCCAGAAGATTGGGGCGCAGATGCAACGCAATCTCTTTTTTGGCAGCTTCAAAGGAATTGCGAAGATTTTTTTTCAGATCAGACAAATTCGCCTGACAAACTTTATCTTCACTGTCCTTTGCTTTTTGTCTCAACTGTACAGCGAACTGTGCGATTTCACTGACAGAAAAAACTTGTATCCGCTCTGCCGGCAGTTCCAGAATAACAGCATTTGCCTTCAGCAGCGGCACGCTCTCCATTTTTCCCTCTCCTTTCCACGAGATAATATAGCCTTTTTTGATGGAGACCGGATCATAAAAACTTTCCACATCTCTGTGAAAACTTTTCAGCAATGTCTTTACGTCCCGAAATATTTTATCTGAAGAAGCCTGAGAGAAGCCCATGAAAAAATCATCGCCCCCCGCATGGGCAATAAAACTGTCCGAAGATTTGAAAACTTTTTTCAGCATGTCCGAGAAAAGAAGGATAACGCGGTCGCCCTGCCGGAATCCGTATTTGTCGTTATACGACTTGAAATTCTCGAAGTCGAAGTAAACAAAAAGGTATCCGGATTTCGTATCCCGGACAGCTTTGGAAATATATTCATAAATCAGCGTGTTGCCCGGAAGTTTGCTTAACGGATTCTGATCTTTTGCCGCGGAGAGATTCTTTTCATTCAGCACTTTCAAAAGCGAAGCGGCACTCAGAAATCCGGCATATTTCATTTTATCAACAATAAGAATGCCTTCGATATGCTCATTCCGGGAATATATTTCCAGAATTTTTTCGGTGGGCGTGCGGATATCCGCAATGGGAAATTTGCCGATGAATTTGTCAATGGTTTTCCCGAAAGCCGGATTTTGAAGCAATTCGTTGCCGAAGCGGGAATAGGCGTAATCCTTGAAACTGTTTTCACGGATGATGCCCAGCGGTTCCCCGTTTTTGTTAATCACCGGAAAAAAAGAAACTTCCTTTTTCTGCTTAAATCTTTTAAAAACTTCAAAAATATCTGTCTCGTTGAGAACAGGCTCGATTTTTTCTATTTCCGCATTGATAAGTTCCTGATCGCCGTCAGATTTTTTTTCACGGTGCGTCTGGCTCAACAAGTGAATGCGCTGATACTGGGTCCTGAGCCAAGTCCATTTTTCTTCCGGTGCCTGAATCAGATAGCCCTGAATCATGTCGCAGCCGATGTCCCGGCAGACATGATATTCCTCTTTTGTCTCAACGCCCACGGCAACCACAGTGCTGCCGAGATAATGCGCCACTTCCACGATATTTGAGACAAAAAGCTTTTTTTTGGAATCTTTTTCAATATCTTTGATAAAGAAGCGATCCACTTTGATAAAATCAGGCTCAATGAAATAGAGCGTGTGGAGGTCAACACCTCCCATTCCGTAGCCGTCTATGGCGATTTTAACTCCCTGAGAACGATAGGTTTTCAAAATGCCTGCCATTTCATCAAAGTTATCCGGCTTGTTTTTTCCTGAAATTTCAAAACACAGCGATTCCCCGGTCAGGCTGTACTGTTTTAAAACAGCCACAGTTGCATCCTGAGATGTTTCGGCATTCAAAACCCGTGCGTCTGTATTGAAAAAGAGCTTCATTTTCTCCTGCTTCAAGAGGTCTGCAAATTTTTTAATTGCTTTTTTCCTAAGCAGCATTTCTACCTGAGGCAATGCCTTTTCAGTATGGGCATGATCAAAAAGCTCACTGACGGACATAAAACCCGATACTTTGTAATTTCGCAGCAACGCCTCGTATCCGTAGCACACGCCCGTGTGAATATTCACAATGGGCTGAAATGCGAAATCAATATTGGCAAGCCGGTGGGACCATGTTGTATTTTGCAGAATCGTCATTATAACCTCCTTGATATAAAACAGATATAAAACAGAAAATGAATTTTTAGGCAGTGACAGATTTCCTTTATGGGAAAAATACAACAGGATTGTTAATTGAATATTAGGCTTGTGTTAGATGTGAGTTAAATGAGGAATACTGCTTTTTTTTCGCCACGAATGGACACGAATTTTCCACGAATGCGTTTTTTTTCAGCCACGAATGGACACGAATTTTTTCACGAATTAAAAAAAATTGTAAATTGTAAACGAAATGAAACGAATATCTTCAATGATTCATTCGTGTTTTTTTATTCGTGAAAAATTCGTGTCCATTCGTGGCAAAAAAAATACACACACTTTTTTTTATCTTCTTTTTCCGGAAGGATGCCTGTTATTGACAACCTGCGGATACCACAGCGTCAGTTCCTCTCCCGAAGCCAGCAGATGATTCACAAATTCAACGCCTTGGATGAATGAGTGATCCATATTTGCCACTTCGTAACGCCACGCGCCGAAACGCCCTCTCGAATAAATGCTGTTGTCTTCAAGATAGCGAAGCAGCGGAAAAAGCATCTGATTCCGTCCCAGACTCGGTGTGGGATAGCCTTTTTCGACAAAGCTGTACCATGTGTGGTCAATGCGGCTCCGGTCTGAGAGAAGCCCCGCATTTACTGCACCGTCAATGACATCTTCCGTGACACGTTCACGATTCACTTTTTTGACCGAACTTTCGCTCACTTCGCACATCAGAGACCAGTAATTCCGAATATCCGGCACGTTATTGGGCGAATAATTGCTGAACACGGTGACTCTGTAAAAGGGGCAGTTGTCTTCGGGAAAATACATCCAGCATTTTGTCGCCAAATGATCCGGCGGATTTCCTTTGAGCGCAATACCGACAATATGCGTTGAGGAATATTTCAGGGGCAAAACAGCGTCAAAAGGCGGCGCAACATCAGATTTTTCAATCAGATAGGTCAGCGGAATCGTGTTTAACAGCACATCGTATTCTTCTTGGCTGTCGTCCGAAAACCAGACTTTCCGTTTCTGAAACGATATGCGCGTCAGTTCCCGATTCAACTGTATTTTATTTTGCGGAAGCCTTTCTGCAAGGGTTTTCCATATCGCGCCGGTGCCGCCGTGCAGGGGAAAACGAAACATGGAATTGGGACCCCATGAAATATCGTCTTTGTCGAAAATGGCGTTTTCCAATATGGATTTGAGCGCAACTGGCGCGACCCGCTCGCCCACCCATGACCAATCCATCTGTTCTGGGGGATATGCCCAGACTTTGTAATTATACGGGCGCAGAAACCATTTTGCCAGACCCGCGCCGAAAGTGGCGTTGATCCATTCGCCGAAATGTTCGGGCATGTTCTGCCGACCGTTTCCCTGAATGTCAATAATTCCCTGAAGACATTCCCAAAAAACTTCTTTTGGCAGACGGTGGATGTTGTTTTGCAGGGGATAGGGAACAAAGCGGTTCTGCATCCGAATCCATGCTTCCCGCTCGTGAAAAACCCAGCCTTCTTTTTTGCCGAGAAGGCTGTCCATGACCGCATCAAAATACGCGTAATGGCTGAACAGCACATGCCCGC
>JAIFKL010000047.1 GCA_020049595.1 Desulfobacteraceae bacterium | reverse complement strand
CGGTCAATCTTTGCCCGATAATATGCCAGCCGGGCTTCGTTGGACATAATCATATCAAGCTGCCGGGTGTGCATGGTCAGATAGCCCAGCACGCGGGTATAATGTTTCATCACTTCTTTCTCATGCCCCTCTGCTCTGGCAAAAAGCGTGTCTTCTTTGACTTCGGCTTTAAAACCCTGACTCTCCAATATATCCCGGATAAAACGGACCCGCCGGAGTCGGCGCTCATAATCTGCCGCGCCGCCCTTGAACTGAAAGCTGATATAGTTTTCCCCGGGTCTGTCGTCTATCAATGCCTCAATCGTGGAAAAATGGAACCCGAGCCTTGAACTCAGGCTGCAATAATTCTTTGAAATCATAAAATAATTTCTGTCATTGTATTTTGAACGCACTCCGGTAGCCAGAGATTGGTTCGCGGTTGCCTGAAACATGACCGACATCAGACCTTTTCCGTCAATCGGAGGACCTTCCCAGGGGACCGCCACAATGCCCTCCCACAGCGCAAGCATGGGAACAGAAACAATATCTTCGAGCCGCACATATTTTCCGTTCACTTCCTGTCTGAACCCGTCATCAAGGTTCAGAATCCACCACTGCATCGGCACTTTATAGAACAGTTGTTTGCCCGAACATTCGGAAAAATGATGCTCTTTTCCGAAATTGAACATCTCGTAAACAGATTTTTCGTGGATAAACCGCGTAATATCATGCAGGGTATTGCAGGATGCCGGCTTGAAATCCGGAGAATCCGGGTCTGTAAGATTCAGAGGAATGATGTAACGGCTGACACTTTTCAGCGTGTCATACACGGGGCTGCCTTCCATCAGATTCTTTTTTTTCACCGGATTTTGCAGCAGCGACTCAATTTTTCCCTGATGAATTGAACGCCCGTCCGCGTCCACTGTCACCTCATCGCCGGTTTTCAGCAGGCGGGTAATATCGCTGATGCCTAAGAGCGCGGGAACTTCAAATTCCCTTGCCACATTGGCAAGATGACCCGCAAATCCGCCCTGTTCCGACACCACGGCCGCGGCACGGTTCAGCAGCGGCGCCCATCTCGGAAGCGCCTGCTGAATCACGAGAATGCCGTGTTCGGGAAACTGAAGCACATCCGCAGCTTTTTCCGCCCGGAATACTGTACCGTAAGCCGCGCCCCGGCTCGCGGTGATGCCGCCTTTGGCAATAAGACTGTCATCCGTGCATGAGTCCGATGTTTCACTACAGTCCTGTTTCGCAGCCGCTGTCTGCTGCAAAGGACGGCATTGCAGAATATAAATTTTGCCGTCAGGATCCGTTGCCCATTCCACGTCCTGCGGAGAGCCGTAATAATCTTCCATAAGAATCGCAAATTCCGCAAGCGCAATCGCCTGTTTTTCATCCAAAGACGGAAGACTCCGGCTTTTATCCCCGGTTAAGTCAATCCGGCAGACGCCTTCTTCGGGATAACAGACAAATTTTCTGTCTTTGTCTCTGATGTCTGATCGAACAAGCTTTATATGGTTTTTCCGTGAAATCACAAACACATCGCAGCCCACGCTGCCGTCAACAACAGACTTGGGCAGCCCCCACACGGAATTGATAAACACGGAATCATCGCTCATATCCACAGGATTCCGTGAATATGTCACGCCGCCGGATACCGCGTCCACCATCACTAAACAGCCGACGCACAAAGAAATATCCTCATCTCTGAATCCCCGGTTCAGGCGGTAGGTGATTGCGGGAAGGCTGTATTTGCTCGCCACAACTTCACGGTAAGCTTCAAATACGTTTTCGGAACTGACATTCAGGACAGAGCGGTATTGTCCGGCAAAAGAAGTTCCGCCGGTATCCTCGCCCAGAGCGCTGCTCCGCATGGCTGCGGTGACTTTTCCGCCGGCTTCGGCTTCCAACTGATTCCATGCCGCGATGATCTCGGTTTCCAGTTCTTCGGGAATTTTGCTGCGGATAATGAGCTGCTGGATTTGTGCGCTCAGATCGTAAAGCCTTTCCATGTCGTCGGCATCTGCGGATTGAAAACGCTTGTCAATTTCTGCCTGCAAATCATTATGATCTGTAAATTTCTGATACGCGTAGGAACTGACAGCAAAGCCCCCGGGTACATTCAGATGAATCTTGTTTTTGATTTCTCCCAGATTTGCCATTTTGCTTCCCACCAGATCCGCCATGTCTTTGTCTATATCGCTCAGGGGGATAACAAGCCGTTCATCTTTGGCAAGCTTTTTCCGGGTGAGCGTCTCCCGGATACGTCCTTCGATGTGATTGAATCGCTCCGCCAATTCCGAATATTTCTCCGGAGCAAGCTTTTCTAAATTTCTGATCATGCGGAACACATTGACGGCAACGCCCGTGGCCTCGGCTCTGACAAAAGACATGCCGAAGGGATTGCCGTCTTGGAGCTTCTGTTGGATATTAGCCATGATTTCAAGGGATTTGTTATTGGCGTTCAGAAGAAGCTTGAAATTATGATAGCGGTCTTTGAAAGCGATCCGCAGGCTTTCAGCTTCAGCCGTGTCAGGGATCGGCTCATGGTGTTTTGAGAAAAATTTTTTCAGACGGGTCAGCATTATGCGCTGTTCCTTAAATCGTATTCTCAGCCTGTCATTTCGACAAACGAAGTGAGGAGAAATCTAATTCCCTCTCCCCTCCGGGGAGAGGGGGATTTTAACAGCACCGGGGCATGAAATCCCACCCTAGGTTTGATTAATGTTCCAGCTTGAAGCCAGCTCCTTCAAACATAAACATGATGGCAAAACCGTACCACACCGTATAAACCACATAGAAAACAAGAGAACAAAGGACAATCAGCCATCGGTCGGATATGTTCTGCGGATTCACTTTATAGTAATTGTAAGAACATTCCACACCTTTTTTCATCAACATGGCAATCGGTTTTGCCTCCGCAAATTTCTCCTGCTTTTTCAGGTCTTTATCCACAGCCTTCAGGGCATTCCACCAATTGACGAGGACTTTTCTTTCGTCGCAGTTATATTTTGCTTTAAGCTTTTCGCCCTGATTATGGAACATATCATCTGAATCGTCGAGACAGTTGGAGATGATTTTTCCGATATCGCCGTTCACACTCATATTCGCACCCGATACCGTGACTGTTGCCCCGCTTTTCACAAAAAGCGCTTCGGTTTCTTTTGCCGTGTTCTCGTCACTCATGGTGAGATTCACAGCAATCTCTTTCCCTGCATAGTCTCCGGCCTCTTTTTTAAGCTTGGGAATGTAATACGCCGAACCTTTGGATATGGTGTTATACAGAGAATCCAAAGCATCCAAAGCGTTTTTGCCGCCGAAAATCGGCAGGAACAGAACCACCAGAACCACAAGGAATCCTGCCATCAGTCCCACGCCGGTGTAAAACTCTTTTTTACTCGCACTCATGGAATACCGCCTCCTCTCTTTTCAGTCCGCAGGAAAGATTTGCGATCTTTCATTTGCCTGCGGATTCTCCTTTCAGTGTTTTGATGTTCTTGAAGAAAGTTCCCATCACCCATACGGCAAAAATCCCGATCACAATAAAAAATGTCCAGACGCCGAGCAGGTCCAGAAACCTTGATGTTCCTTTGGACAAAGGAATGATATCCATTGAGGCAAGTTTTCCGGGAAGAGCAAAAAACCGGTTTGAGAAACCCGCAAGAACAGCCATTGCATAGAAACCGCGGATCGTGATGCCTTTGACAACCTTGGTTGCCATCGCGCCGATCTGTATTCCCACCAAAGACCCCAGCAGCATACCCATAGCAAGCGTATAGAAAATGAATCCGTAAATGGCATACTGGCTGATGGAGGCATAGCCTGCGGTGAAAATAATCTGAAAAATGTCTGTTCCCACGGTGGTCAGGGAGGAGACGCCGAGAACATAAACAAAAATGGGGAAGGTCAGAAATCCGCCGCCCACGCCCATGATTGCCGCGGCGAGTCCGACCAATGCGCCGCTGAGAACCAGAAACACCCATGAAATCTGACGGCCGCCCGGAATCAGTCCCTCATCAAAGGTAATCATCGGGGGAATGTTGACAGCCTGAAGTTTTCTGGGCAGTTTCCGCCGTGAGCATCTCCGCCGCCGCCCGGGGCTTTTCTTGCATTCAGGTAATCATACAGAGAATAAGCGCCGAGAATACCGAGCATGAGAACATAGATGGTGGTAATAAACGCATCACTCAGCACCGGATTCTTTTCATACAGCACCCGGTTGATCCATCCGCCTACTGTTGCCCCGAATATGGAGCCGATCAGAAAGACCAGGGCAAGCGGCACAGAAATATTGCCCAATTTTTTGTGGATCACACTTCCCATAATTGCTTTGGCAAAGATATGAAAAATATCCGTACCGACAGCCAGAATACCCTTGATTCCCGCGCTCATCAGCGCCGGAGCAATGATAAAGCCGCCGCCCGCGCCGATACAGCCGGTAATAAGCCCCGCACACAGCCCGATGAAGATGGAGGATATGAAGATGCCCATCGTGAAGAAGGCAGGGCTGTAAGCCTCTTTTCCGCCCAGAAATTTGGGCAGTGCCGCGCCGATCTCATCGGCAAAAGCAATGCCGCCGATGAGAACCGGCAGCATCAGCAGACCGAGTATGATGAGCCTTTTTCTGTCATGAAAAACGGTGTCGGACACCTCACGTTCCCATCGCGCATGGGCTCTTGAGGCTTCCATCATAAACTGTCCCCATTGTCGTATGAAGTTCATGTTGCTGCACACTCCTTGATTTTCTCGATTTCTGAAAAATACTGATTTTTGTGTTTCTGATTTTCCCCCCAAGAAAAGGGAACACCCGTTGCAATGTCCGTGAATTATGCTGCATTATTTCCCGGCTTCAATCACCTCCCCGATTTTTTTAATTTTTTCTTCGTGTATTTTTTTCTTTTTATAAGCGTCCTGAAGTTTATACAGCAGGTCGTCCACATCCACAGGTTTCATCAGATAATCAAACGCGCCGAGTTCCATTCCTTCTTTTGCCACCTCCAATGAGGCGTGACCGGTCAGCATGATGACTTCAAGCCGCGGATGCAGGGTTTTGATTTCTTTCAATGCCCGGATACCGTCCATTCCGCCCTTCATTCTTACATCCAGAACCACGACATCGGTTTCATTGTTCTGCTTTAAAAAATCAAGGGCTTCCTCACCGCTTGAAACACCGGAAGCATTGACTTTGCGCTTTTTCATGCGTTTGAGCAATGTTTCCCGAAAATCTTCTTCATCATCAACAAATAAAATATTCAAAGTCTTTTCACTGCCTCCTTCTGTGAGTCTGTGTCTGGTTCCGGAAAAATCCCTTTAACGTCTTTAATGGCAATCTTCATGCCAAAAACCGGAAAAAGCCTGTTTTTTTTTAAAAGTATCTGAATAGACTGATATTGTTTGAACAGAGTAAATGTTGCGAAATAAAAACGGGGCAGATCTTATGTCGGTATTTTTTACAGTTTGTAAATAATTGCTGCAGGCAAATTCCCCTGATCATCGTAAAACGGGTTTATCTGTTTCAGTCGGGCAGTCCCGCGCCGGAATGTGTCGTAAAACGATTTTGCAAATCATTTTATCGTCCTTTCTCCCCATTCGGAACAATCTCTGAAAAGTTCTTTGACTTTTATGTATCCTTCGATTATAAAATTGACAATTTTAAAAAAAATTATCAATTTTGAATCTCGATTGCAAGGATGTTGCCAATGAAAACAAATGGTTATAATTATATCAAAAAATTGCAGATAGAGATCATCGCCATTGTCCTGTTTTTTTCTCTGATTCCTCTGTTTGCGCTCGGATCTTTCCTATATTTTCAATTTACACAGACTTATACCCAGAAGGTGACAAACAATCTCAGGACGATTGTTGACAATAAAAAGAAAGCTCTGGACATGTTTTTTGAAGAGCGTGTTTCACAACTGAAAACCATCGCCTATACGCACTCCTATAAAGAACTGAGCGATGAGGATTATATCCGCAGTCTGCTGTCGGCGGTTCAGTCATCATCAAATTCGCTGATTGATCTGGGAATTATCAACAGTGACGGGGAACAGGTCGCATATACGGGACACTACAATCTCAAAGGAGTGAATTACAAAAACGAACTGTGGTTTCATGAGGTGATGTTCAAAGAAGTCTATATCAGCGATGTGTTCATGGGATTCCGGAGATTTCCGCATTTTATTATTGCTGTGATGCGTAAAGAAGAAGGCAGTTTCTGGATACTCAGGGCAACCATTGATTCCAACATCTTCAACCTTTTGGTTCAAAGCGTTCAGATTGCGGAAAAAGGGGACGCGTATCTGCTCAATTCCGAAAATATATTGCAGACGCCGTCACGTTTCGGAAAGCAGGTCATGGAACCCTCAGATTTTCCCAAAACGCCCCTTTTCACCGGTACGACGGTCAGAGAAAATTTTTCGGAACAAAACCGGATGATTGTGGGAATGTCCTGGCTTGAAAAAAAGAACTGGCTGCTGGTCGTGTCAGAGGATCCGACAGAAGCGATGACGCCGCTTTTCCGTACCCGGACTATGGTCATATTGCTCATTGCCCTGGGCGTCATGCTCATTGTCACCGGCGCATACATAGTTTCCCGGTCTATCATCAGAGAACTGATACGCTCCGAAAGACAGAAAGCCGCATTGGATGCCAATCTGGTGCAGTCGTCCAAGATGGCGGCGCTGGGAAAACTTGCCGCAGGCGTGGCGCATGAACTCAACAATCCGCTCGCGCTGATCAAAGAAAGCGCTGGCTGGCTTAAAGACCTGCTGGAAGAGGAAGAACCGGATAAGATTGCCAATTTCAAAGAAATTGAGAAAACGGTGAATAAAATTGATCTGCATGTGGAGCGCGCCAAGTCGGTGACGCACCGGATGCTGGGCTTCGGCAGGCGATTTGAGCCTGTTTCGGAAGATACGGACCTGAACAAAGTCGCGGAACAGACCCTCAGTTTTCTGGAAAACGAAGCCCTGCACAGAAATATTGCCATTGAAAAAGATTATCTTGAAAACCTGCCTTCCGTAAAGAGCGACAGCGCACAGATTCAGCAGGTGATCCTGAATATTACCGATAACGCCATAGATGCTGTGGGCAAAAACGGAACTGTCAGGATGAAAACCGGTTATGATCCCAAAAAAGAGGAAGTTTTTCTGGAAATTTCCGACACGGGTCCCGGCATTCCCAAAGAAGACCTTGACAAAATATTTGATCCTTTTTATACGACCAAAACATCGGGAGAAGGTACGGGGCTGGGTCTGTCTGTCTCATACAGTATCATAGAAAAACTCGGCGGCAGGATATTGGTTGACAGCACGCGGGGAAAAGGCTCTGTCTTTACAGTCTGCCTTCCGGTGAGAAGTGAGAAGTGAGAAGTGAGAATTGAGAATTGAGAATTGGGAGTGTTTATTTCTCAATTCTCACTTCTCAATTCTCACTTCTTGAAGGAGCAGAAAAAATATGGATACCATAAATGTTCTGGTGGTTGACGATGAAACAGATTTCACCGAACTGTGTGTCAAACGTCTCAGAAAACGGCAAATCGCCGCCTCGGGCGTTTCAAGCGGCTATGAGGCATTGAACTTTCTTGAGGAGCAGGCAGTTGATGTGGTGGTTCTCGATGTGAGAATGCCGGGAATGGACGGACTTGAAACATTGAAAGCAATCAAAAAAGCTTATCCCGCCGAAGTCATTCTGATAACAGGACATGATACTGAGGAATGCGCGGAAGAGGGCATGAATGACGGCGCAGCCGCATATCTGATAAAACCCTTTGACATAGAGGTGCTGGCGCGCAGCATCCGAAAAACCTTCCGGAAGAAAAAGATAAAAGAATCACAGCCTGCCGGCGAGAAAGGTTGCTGAACCTGCTCCTTCGCTCCGCTCAGGCAGCCCTTCGGCTCCGCTCAGGCAGCCCTTCGGCTCCGCTCAGGCAGCAATGGTATCGGATACATTTTTTTTGCTTCCGACAGCTTGAAAGAAACACATCTTGCTGTCATGCTCGGTATTTTTATTTTGTCCGAGTTCATATAAAGCATTGACCGTTTCCGAAATATTCAAGGATTCTGTCCCTTGCGCCTGTGCATTGTATTATAAAACAGGCGGCAAGTTCGGGAATGTCTTCTTTTCTCTCTCTTAGCGGCTGAATATATAGCGGATTGTTCGGCCGGGGTGCGGGCATGTCACCGACATGCCCCTGCGGTGTGATAACGCTGTGCCGTAATGCTTTCAGAAGATTTTCAGAGATATTTTGAGATGCGGTTCTGCCGGTTTTCAGTTTTTCAACCGAGGAAAAAATGACTTCCCCGCTTTCTGTGTCAAAGAGCCGCATCAGCACAAAGGATTGGAAAAAAGAACGGTCTGTTTCAATCAGCAGCATGAGCTTTGCATTCAGCAGGTTCGGATGCAGCCGGTTTTCAGCACCTGTCAGAGAGGATAGGGCGATATTCAGTTCTTCCAGTATGAGGTTAAATTCCCGCCGTTCTGCAATCCTGATATGGGGACAGCGGGACTTTATCTCTTGGATCAGGGCTGAAGAAATAATGCCTTCTTTTCCCTGAGAATATGCGCTTTTTACCGGGTCGTAAGTCACTGCCATTGTCAGTTCCCCGGAACCCGTCTTGCTGTCGGATGATTCAGGCTGGGGCATTTTCTTTTCGATTTTCTCCATCAGAATCAATATCTGCTCCTGTTTCCGTCTGGCTGTTTCCTGCATGATGTTTGCCGTATGAATCTGAAAATAAACAGACAGGGCATTCCAGCTTAAAAACCCGCCGAACATCAACATAAAAGATACCAGCAAAGCAGTCAGAAAAAATTTCGGGTTTTTCCGCTCTCTTACTTGCTGACCTGTAAATTCAGACAATTGCGCCTCGGAGCCGCCTCTGTTCCGCTTATCATTCAGCGGAAGCGGTATGACAGCATCGCCCGATTCCGGTGTTTCAAGTGCTTCATCCGAGCCGAAATAACTGAATCTCGGATCCCCGTATAGCAGATAAGCTGCCCAACTGACAGAATCCTGTCCGTACTTTTCTGCCAATGCCTGTCTGCTCTCTTTCACGGATTCTCCGACGCTTTTGCCGGAAAAGATATGCCTGTAAAATTCAAGTGCAAAATCACTGCCGGACTGATCTCTTATCTCCCAGAAAGTCCCGATATAATGACTGACGCCTGCAAACAGAAAGGCATTGGCAAGCCCGAAAGACCCGTCCTGCTCCTCTTCGGATTCCCATGCCTCCGTGCGCGCAGACTGACAGGCATTGGAGAAAATGAGTGAGGGCATAGCTGCGCCGCCGGCCATTTTATAAATGTCTTCAGCTTTGAAATAACCGTCTGTCAGCTTCCATCCGCTCGCGCCGGTGCCTCCGGGATCATGCCGGGAAAAATACTCCGCATGTCCTGCGAAATGCACTATGTCATAATCTTTGATCCTCAGTCTGATCCGATCCGCCCTGATGTCCGCGTCAAGCGACGCATCTGTCAATGCCTGATTCTGATTCGCATATCTGAAGAGATTCATGCCTTCCGAACCCGCGCCGGGCAGATTGCCTTCGGGGTTGGCGATGATCCATAATTTCAGAGGTTTTGTCAGATTCCGGTTCCGGTTTCCGCTGATTTTCTGACGGGTTCTGACATACCTGCCCGTGCTGAAACGCCGGCAGAGAAATGTGTCTCCGATACAGATCAGTTCCCAGGGAACATGAACCAAGTGATCGTCCAGACTGAAAATCAGATAGTCCGCGTCATTTGTTTCAAGCGCGTGTTTGATTCCCGGCGTCAGCAGATCATCGCACAGCATCCGTCCGTATTCGTTGAGACATTCTGCCGCATCCGAAGTTTCGCTGGCTTTTCTGCTGTTTCTGTTCAATATCTCTGTGATTTTGCGGCAGTGCTGCCCGATGCGGTCCGCGGAAATAGCTATTTCTTCATAAGTCCGTATCGGGCGGTCAGGCTTATGAATGCCGATCTTCAGGAAATCTTTATCCAAAAAGGCTTCAAGATAAATTGTCTTTTTCATGCAGTCCTTTTTCGCTGATTTCAAAAACGTAACTTCCTTTTTCATGCCCGTTCTGAGACAATATAAATTGATAGCATCCCTGAGGCAAGTCATCAAAACGCACGGCATCGCCCCGTAAGTTCCGTGCAAACATCCTTCCGTCATCTTTTATCAGCGCAAGGCTGATGTTTTCCGCGTTCTGATTGCCGCTGAATACCTTTATTTTTATCGTGGAGTTATCGCTTTCCGACTCCTCGACATATATCTCGGTTTGCAGATCAGCGACTTTTCTGCTCAGGCATATCTCATCTGCTGACGATGCCGTACCTGAACGGACTAAGGCAGGCTCAGGCAGCCGGAACATCTCCGTAAGCGGCAATATGATCCGGTTATAACAGGCTGTCATCCGCTCACGCAGGGACTTCCGCGAAGAACCTGTCCTCGGAATATTCAGGCATTTTAAAAAATCGCGGGCGGTTTTTTCCGAAGCCGGTTCCCAATCATCCAAACTGCTGTTTTTCATAATACTGCTTGCGCTGGCAAATTTTTCCAGACAGATACTGCATTCTGTAATATGCGCCATCATTCGGATTTTTTCTTCATCGGACAGACTGCCTCCGAAATAAGCCGCAAGTGTGTCTGAGTTTATACATGGTGTTGTCATAACTATCCTTTCTCCTGAAATATAAGTCCGGAGTGCTTTTGTGCTAAAATTTCATTTTAGCACTCCGGAGATATATACAAGCAGAAGGCAATTTTTTATACATGGAAATTTTCAGGCTTAACGCTCCCTGAATATTTTCTGTACGGCATTCTTCAAGTTTTCTCTGGCTCTCGATAGCATGACTGCGACCGCCCCGTATTGTTTATCCATAGACGCCGCAATTTCCGTCAGGCTTTTAAACTCCAGCAGGTGCTGTCTGAGCATTTCTTTAGTCTCGCCCGGAGGCAGCTTTTCTATGGCTTCAATTGTTATTTTCAGCTTTTCTCTGGCTTCAAGTCTGTTATCCTCGTCATATCTCAGTACGGCTTCAATATCTTCAACCGGAACCTTAAAATTCCGCTTTGCCATATTAAGCAGCCCTTTTTTCTTGATTTCATTCAAGGTTGTCTGATTTGCAATCAGCCGGATCCATCCTGAAAGGCTGAGTCCTTTTTTCGGATCATACTGTCTCAGCCGGCGAAAATCATTTTCAAACAGATGGATAAAAACTTCAGAACGCAAATCTTCTATATCTTCCTTAGTGTGCGGAATGTTATAAAAAGCCAATGTTTCCCGGATCGTATAGTAAATCAGGTTCCAATATTCCTGAACTACTCCCTTTGCACTGCCCTGTCGAATGAACTCATCAAGAATCTGCTGTTCTTTTTTGCGCTTGTCTTCTTTCACCGGCTGATAACCTTATCTCCTGTTCTGATTTCTGTCCGGGGACAGTTCCCGTTTTTTTCATAATGATTGATAACAATATCTGTATGTTTACCCATACAGGCATCCTCGGCAATAATTTCCGTATCCGAACCCAGAGCTTTTCCTGTCACGGGATTGAGTTCCGGCGTCTGTTCCCGATAGACAATCAGGGGCCATCCTTCCGCTGCTTTCTGTTCCTCAAAAAGCGCATTGATACTGCTTTCCGTAACATCCGCAATCTTACCCAAAGTCAGTGGCAATGCCCTGTGGAATTTCTCGGAAAGTTTTTCTGCCATAGAGCGAAGTACCGGACTGTCTTTTGATTCATCATAGACATCTTTCACAGCGATGATCTCTGATGTCCGAATGTCAACAAGGCGTGCAATGACTTCAATGCCTTTTCTGTCTTCGCAGGTGTCTGCAAGCAAAAGGGAATGATACGTCTCCGGAACAGAGCCGGAAGCGTCAGCGACCGGAAAAATCTCAGATGACTCGCTGATAGTGCTGAACATACGCCTCAATTGTTCCTGCGCTGTGATCTGAAAGCGGCTCCGGGTTCTGAAGCCTTCCAGAAGAAAAAGCTGAAACCATGCCCGCTTTTCCTGATCCATAAACTGAAACGGATGCCAATAGATTGGAATTGCTGAAAAAAAACGCTCAGTAATACTTGTCTCTCCGCTGGGTTCCTCATTGTCAAAGGGATACATTTTGAGAGCATAACGATATGTTGGCTGCAATGCTCGGGGAATCTGCCGGGTGATGAATATCTCTCTGACACCTGTTTTGCCGGATTCATCGCTTGCACGGATGATAACGCTGTTTTTTCCCTCATCAAGCCTCACCGACTGATTGAAAGCAAGCTGATGTAGGGTGGGCAGAGCGTGGCGTTGTCCGCTTTCAGATATGTCAGGCTCTGCCCACCTTACTGAATCTTGAGTCAGTTTCCATTTTCGATTGCCGACTTTTATGCTCACTTCGGCAATACGGGTTTTGCTTTCTGCCTGTCCCTCAATATCAACCTGTTTGCTGAAAACCGTTTGATGATCTGACCAGCCTTTCAGTACAATCTTCGGACTGTACTCAGATACCGAAAGCATCGGAGAGCTGGCATCTGCTCTGCTGTCCGGGGCATTCTGTGCAAGCAGCATGGGAGACGGTTTTTTTGTCATCATGTCTGCGCTGATGTCAGTGCTTGTCTCATTTCCCAGTTCATCCGCAGCCCGAAGACTCACACGAGCGGCGCGAGTCTTGAGAGGAATGCTGAACAAGCCGTCTTTTTCTATCTGAATCGCCTTTAGTTCGCCGTCGGTATCAGCGGTAAAAGATTGCACGCCGCTTTCATCATACACATAGCCTTTTATCTCATCCGCACGGAGATTTTCTATGACGATTATCGGACCCGCTCTGTCAACATGAATGATAAGCTTCTGTCTTACATAGCCGCCTATAAGATTTCGGGCAAGAATATCCATTTCATGTCTGCCCTGATCCAGAGTGAATTCTTCGGTGAATATCACCTGCTGTGCAGAATTTTCAATAAAAACAGGGCAATCTGCTATAATGATTTCCGAAACATAACGATCATCTGCTGCTGTGCCTGAGATAATGACCGGATCATCCCGGGTACGTCTTTCATCGGACTCCCCGGATTTAAGCGGTGGACAGCTTATGTTCAGATCGGGTTTTCCGGGTTCCCGTTTTTCCCGCTCCATGATATGCTGATGCACTTTGTCCAAATAGAATCCGGCTTTTGCAGAGGGTTCTGAGGCAATGGAGATTTCCAATTCCGCTTTGGCACTATCGTTATCGCCCAGAAAATAAAAGGCAATTCCTTTTTCCCGGTGAGGAAAATAATCCATGAAGTGCATTCCGTAGGTGTTTGCCCAGCGTTTATCCCCGGGCCGGCGTTTCAGTGCCTCATCTAATTCAAAGACAGCTTCTGCATAACATTCTCCCTCCATGCAGGAAAGCGCACGCTTATAGTAACTGTACCAGTCGCCTGTGAATCTCTCTTTAATTCGGCAGTAAACAATACCGTCTTTTTCACACATCGGGTCCGGGGTCACTGCACACGCGCACAGCAGCATCGGAATCAGAAAAATGAGAGACTGTGTTATTTTTTTCATTATTCTTAGGAGTTACGCAGTTGATCTCGTTCCCACGCTCTGCGTGGGAATGCAGCCGGACGCCATCCGCCTGCAACTGTAGAACGGGTTTCAAACCCGTTCTACGTTCCCACGCGGAGCGTGGGAACGAGAAATAACTGTAGAACGGGTTTCAAACCCGTTCTACGTTCCCACGCGGAGCGTGGGAACGAGAAACTGTAGAACGGGTTTCAAACCCGTTCTACGTTCCCACGCGGAGCGTGGGAACGAGAAAAATTATACACAAAATTATGGCAATTGTATAGGAACAAATTCTGTTATTGTTATATAAGACAGAAGGTTTCTCGCAGAGCATCGCAAAGAAACAAAGGCTTATTTTTTATAAAAAATTTTTCCTTTGCGTTCTCTGCGCCTTTGCGAGAGATAATAACAGTTGATTTTTTTCAAAATTCAGATTATATTCCGATCATTATGATAAAAGGAAAGATTCCAATCGGAAAAAAAATTTTATCAGCCGGTTTGCTTATAATGATCTGGATATGTTCCGTGATCCCGGCTTTCGGCGTCGCAGAATTTGAGATACCGTCTTCATTTAATCCGGTCGGATCCGGCGCGAGAGCAATCGGCATGGGCGGCGCCTTCATTGCCGCAGCAGATGACGCCACCGCGGCTTCATGGAACCCCGGCGGGCTTATCCGCCTCACATTGCCCGAATTTTCAATCGTCACCGCTGGCTTTCATCGAGGAGAAGATATTGATTTCCGAACCAACCCGGAGGGAGCGGGATCGCACAGCGTGTCTGAAAAAAACATCAACTATCTGAGTGTAACGTATCCTTTCGGACTTTTCAACCGGAACATGGTCGTGTCGCTCAGTTATCAGCATCTCTACGATCTCAATCGGGACTGGGAGTTTACATTTCAAAATTCAATGACAGGCATGGAAGATCAGTGGGATGTGGAGCAAAACGGCAGTCTGTCCGCACTCGGGCTATCCTATTGTATTCAGGTGATTCCGGAGCTTTCCGTGGGCTTTACATTGAATTTCTGGGATGAGGATTTGGGAAATAACCGCTGGGAGCAGAATTTCCGAGCCGATTCAGGCATTGCCGGCGTGCCGCTGATCCGTTTTGACCGCAAAGAGAAATTTTTCTTCAGCGGCATTAACGCCAATATCGGTCTGTTATGGCGAATTAATTACAAGCTGTCTCTGGGGGCAGTATTTAAAACGCCTTTCAACGCTGATGTCAGACGTGAGATACAGGAAAATCAGGTTTACATATCCGAGCCTGAAAACATTACTTTCTCTGAACAAGACACCCGAAATGAGACCATTGAAATGCCCATGTCTTACGGAATCGGTCTTGTTTACAGATGTTCGGACAGGCTTTTTATGTCGGCGGATATTTATCGGACAGAATGGGATGACTTCATTTACCGGGAGGAAAACGGAAATGAAAAGAGTCCGGTGAGCGCAAGGTCCCTCAGCGAATCGGATGTGAAGCCCACGCATCAGGTAAGAGCCGGTGCGGAATATCGCTTCATGAATCCGAACAAAGGCTATGTTATTCCAATACGATGCGGCATATTTTATGATCCCGCACCGGCAGAGGGCAACCCGGATGATTTTTACGGCTTCAGTATCGGTTCGGGATTTACGCTGAATGACCGCTTTTCTTTGGATATCGCATACCAATACCGTTTCGGCAATGATGTGGGAGATCACATTCTTGAACCGCTCGGATTTTCTCAGGATGTGAGTGAACACACACTTTATTTTTCTGTAATTTTTTATCCTTAAAACCGGAGGTATCGAAAAATGAAATCAGAAAAAAATAACTTACGAAAAAGTTTGGAACTAATCTTTATTTGCCTTATCTCGCTGATTTTTCTTCCCGGACTCGGATTTTCTCAGGAAACTTATACAACCGCAGGATTTGATTTTAACGGCGACTGTGAAATCAATCTGCCTGATGTCGTAGTCGGATTGAAAATTCTGGTCGGAATGGATGATGTAACGCCGGTCGGAGATGAAACGATCACTATGGAAAAAATCATTGCGCTTCTGCAAAATATGAGCGGAATCAGGCATATCCACTGTCCGACTCAGGACTTTATTCCCTGCGGCTCTGAAGATAACTACGAAGACGATGACTATTGTTATGATGCCCGTACCATTGCCTTGGATAATGAAGAACCGCAGCACCATACCTTTCACGGCAAGGGAGATGAAGACTGGGTTATGTTTTACGGAATTTCCGGGCAGATATATGAAATTCAGGCAAAAATCGAATCGCTGGGAAGCGGCTGCGATATTGTGATTGAACTTTACGACGAAGCATCCATTGCGTCCGGAACCCCGATAGCTTCAAAAGACGGCTCAGGTACGGGCAGAGATGAGACATTGCGATGGGAAGGGTGTACCAGCGACGCGGTCTATTATGTAAAGCTGAAAAATGCTGATCCCAATGTTTTCGGCGAAAATATAAAATATGATCTGAAAATAAACCTGCCGAGTGCGCCGTTTCCCGGACATATTATCGGCTATGTCCGTGATAAAGATACAGGTCAGAAAATTACCGGCGCATTGATTCGTACCAGCGCCGGCAGATCCGCAATCAGCAATTACTGCAACTGTAATTTCTATTGCGCCCGTGATTACTGCATCTATTACCATCCTTCGGGTAATTACACGCTGACAGCCGCTGCACCCGGGTATAAGACCTTTTCAATCAACATAACGGTCAAAGAAGTCATTACGGTGTCACAGGATATAGAAATGTCACGGACACGGTGATCTGCTCTGATATTATGCCCCGAAATAAATTTCGGGGCTGATAGCTCAAGCCTGCTGAAGCAGGCTGGGGTTTCAGAAACAGCAAGCTTCAGCTCTGCCCGAAATAAATTTCGGGGCTGAAAGCTCAAGCCTGCTGAAGCAGGCTGTCTGAACCCGAGAACCCGGGGCGCAGCACGCTTCAGCGTGCTTTCGTTCTGAGGCGGGGGATTTATCCCCCGTTTCCGAAGCAGGTGCCGGAACACACAGCACGCTTCAGCGTGCCTGAGCTTTCAGCCGGGCGATTTATCGCTCGGACTGATGGGCAGATTTATCGCTCGGACTGTGAACAAAAAACCCAATTACCATTCCGGATGTTCTGATGAGAAAAAAACAATGTCTTATTGAGATGATCCTGACCATTCTGATATTGACTGTTGCTCAAGCTTCTGCAAAATTAGAACTCAAAACGGTCTATCCCACTCTCGGCATCACAGAACAGGACTATCAGGCAGAGTTGAGAGGGACAGGATTTGATGAGAACACCCGTGTCTCAATGTTTCTGGATGCCGCCAATAAAAAAGCGATTATCGGTTCCACAGATATTCCCGGCGATGCCATGGGAATCACCATCGTGGATCATATTGCTTATGTGGCGGACAGGCTGAACGGATTGCAGATCATAGATATCAGCAATCTGTCAAATCCTGTTCAGATCGGCACGCTGGACACATCGGGAGTTGCCCGGCGTGTCGCAGTGGCAGATCAGACCGTAAACGGTGAGACAAAGCGCATCGCATATTTGGCAGGCGGGGTTATGGGCTTGCAGATCATAGATGTCACGAATCCCAGCCATCCCGCGCTGATAAGTTCTTTGGACACGGTGCCTTCCTCATATACCGGTGTTCAGAATAATGCGCTTGATCTTACACTTGCAGACAACAGGGCATATCTTGCCAACGGGCTTGACTTGCAGATCATAGATGTCAGCGATCCGTACACGCC
>JAIFKL010000258.1 GCA_020049595.1 Desulfobacteraceae bacterium | reverse complement strand
GTGAAATCGCCGTATATGCGTTTGACAGTTGCTTCGCCGAAGCGTGCAATTTCAGCCAAGATTTTTTCAATGATAGTAGCCTGTGCGTTGTCGGCATCAATAAGAACGGCTAAACGATGAGTCGGCTCTTCGGATTCTATTTTCGCTACAAGTTTTGGAGACACCATATTATTACCTCTATTCACTCACAAGTCTTATCCTGCCGTGCAAAAGCAGAAAGAATACTTTCATGCTCCGAGCCGTGAGTAAATCCGTAGGAGGCAGGCCTTGGGGCCTGTCCCTACGGATATCAGACATAGCAACATTCATCTGCTTATAGTGCGACTTACAGACTGAGTTGGTTTTCAGTGTATCACAAACTAAGTTTCTCGGAGAAACTTAGTTTGTTGAGAATTGCTCGTGTACTACCAACCCAAAGTGAGATATTTATGAATGGAATCTGCGGCTTTTCTGCCCGCGCCCATTGCCAGAATCACGGTGGCTGCGCCGGTGACGATATCGCCGCCTGCCCATACACCCTTCTTCGTGGTTTTGCCGGTGTCGGGGTCCGCAACAATGTATCCCGATTTGTTCAACTGCATGTCCGGCGTGGACTGCGTGAGCAGCGGATTGGCACCCGAACCCACTGCCACAACTACCAGATCGCAATCCATCTTAAATTCCGAACCTTTGACGGGAACGGGTCTGCGTCTGCCCGAATTATCCGGCTCGCCGAGTTCCATCTTCAGGCATTCCATGCCCGTCAGCCGTCCCTGCTCGTTCCCCAAGAAACGCACCGGATTGGTGAGCAGGAAAAATTCAATGCCTTCTTCTTCCGCATGATGAATTTCTGCGGCTCTTGCCGGCATTTCCTCCCGTGAACGGCGATAGACAATCCGCACTCTGTCCGCGCCCAGACGCATTGCTGTGCGCGCCGAGTCCATTGCCACATTTCCAGCGCCGAGAACGATCACGTCTTTTCCTTTGGGAATCGGCGTATCCACTTCCGGGAAAAGATATGCCTTCATCAGATTTGCACGGGTGAGATATTCGTTTGCGGAAAGAATACCGATGAGGTTTTCTCCCGGAACATTCATAAATCGGGGCAGACCCGCGCCCACACCGAGATAAATCGCATCATATCCCTGTTCAAAAAGTTCGTCCAAAGATACGGTTCTGCCCACCACCGCGTTGCATTCCACTTTCACGCCCAAACGTCCCATAAAATTCACTTCGGAAAAAACGATTTCCTTGGGAAGCCTAAATTCGGGAATGCCGTAAACCAGAACGCCGCCGGGCTTGTGGAAAGCCTCCATAACCGTAACATCGTGACCCTTTACGATAAGGTCTCCGGCAACGGTCAAGCCTGAGGGACCCGAACCCACCACCGCCACTTTCTTGCCTGTGGGCTTCTGCTTGGGCGGCAGTTCGCCTGTGCCGTGCATCCGCTCATGGTCTGCGGCAAATCGCTCCAGATTGCCGATGGCAACGGGTTTGTCTTTTTTGCCCACAATACACAGGCCTTCGCACTGTCCTTCCTGGGGGCATACCCTTCCGCAGACCGCAGGCAGGCTGTTTTTGGTCCACAGATTCCGTATCGCAGCTTTAAAATCCCCTTCTTTTATCAGCTTGATAAAACCCGGAATATCCACCTGCACGGGACAGCCCTGAACGCAGCTCGGATTTTTGCACTGAAGGCATCTTTCCGCCTCCTTCATGGCTGTTTCCGGCGTGTAGCCGAGCGGCACTTCCTTGAAATTTCTTTTTCTCACCTCCGGTGCCTGTTCCGGCATATTGTGTCTGGCTATCTTTTCTTTTTTCTCTTTTTTAACTTCTTGATCCGCCATAAATCTTCCTCCGTTATTCAATCTGTAGAGACAGGTCAGCGACCTGTCTCTATGATGCGTCTCTTAATGTGCAGTAATCATGATAGCAATTTTTTTCTTCCGCGCAGTATGCCTGAAGCCGTTTCATCAGTTCGTCATAATCCACCTGATGACCGTCAAATTCGGGTCCGTCAACACATGCGAACTTGGTCTGGCCGCCGATGGTGACACGGCATCCGCCGCACATGCCGGTGCCGTCAACCATGATGGGGTTCAGGCTCACAACGGTCTTGACGTTGTATTCTTTTGTGAGCTTGGACACAAATTTCATCATCGGCACGGGACCGATGGCAACCGCCATTTTGATGTCCTTGTTTGCCTCCAGCGTATCCTTGAGTTCCTCGGTGACAAAACCTTTCCTGCCGTAAGAACCGTCATCCGTGCATATCCGCAGATCGGTGGAAGCGGCTTTCATCTGCTTTTCCATGATGAGCAGGTCTTTTTTTCTTGATCCCAGAATACAGATCACATGGTTTCCCGCTTCTTTGAGCGCACGGGTGATGGGATGCAGCACGGCAATGCCGGTGCCGCCGCCCACGCAGACCACTTTCCCCACTTTTTCGATGTGGGTGGGTTTGCCGAGGGGCCCGATAATGTCCTGATAGCCTTCGCCGACCTTCAAATCTTTGAACAGCGCGGTGGATTTGCCGACCACCATGTAAATGATTGTTATCGTGCCTTTTTCAGGGTTTGTCTCTGCCATGGTCAGCGGAACGCGTTCCCCTGTTTCATTTGCCTTCAGAATCACAAACTGTCCGGGCTTTGCCTTGCGGGCAATCAGAGGGGCTTCGATTTCATTCAAAATGACAGTTCCCTCAGCCATCTCTTCTCGTTTTACAATTTTGAACATAAAAAAACCTCCAAATTAAAAATCACTTCCGTTTAAAACAAAAAATATGGAACACGAAAGCATGAGTCACGAGCGTAGGGACACGCCGCCGGCGTGATCCTACGCGTGCGGAAAATATTTCCAGCGCTTCGTTTCTTTCGTGCTTTCGTGTTCCAAAACCGGGAGAAACACACACTCTCGCCAGTTGAAATCCTCTACTTTAGCAAAAAACAGATATGGAATCAATTTCAAAAATTAAAAAGTTGATATTTTCGATTTTTAATGCTAAATGCCGTGATTATTTAAACAAATCTGATCACAGATTCACACGGATTTCTCTTATAACACGGATTAAAAAATCTGTGAAATCTGTGGTCTAAGTATCAGGGAGATGACATAAACCATGAAATTATTTGACAGCCACTGTCATATAGATGACCGTGCATACAGCGATGATATAGAAGATGTGAAAAAACGCATGGCAGAAGCCGGTGTTGCCGCAGCCATGATTGTGGGCATCAACAGAAAGAGTTCCAAAAAAGCCGTTGCAATGGCAGAAGCAGACGAAAGATTTTACGCATCGGTGGGCGTGCATCCGCATGATGCACAGGACTGTTCCGAAGATACGGTCAGATTCCTTGCCGAACTGGCGCAAAATCCCAAAGTGCGGGCATGGGGAGAAATCGGGCTTGATTTCAACCGTATGTATTCGCCGCAGGCGGATCAGGAAAAATGGTTTGTCCGGCAATTGGAAGCGGCACAGGATTTGAATCTGCCGCTTATTTTCCACGAAAGAGACAGCAAGGGACGTTTTCTTGAAATGCTGAAAAGCTGTTTCAAAAATGAAAACAAAGGCGTTGTTCACTGTTTCAGCGGAAATAAAGCGGAATTGAAAGCTTATCTCGATATGGGGCTTTACATCGGCATTACCGGCATTCTGACCATTGAAAGCCGGGGCGCGGAGTTGCGGAAACTTGTCGGCTCTATTCCCCAGGACCGCATTCTGATTGAAACTGATGCGCCTTATCTGACCCCAGCGCCGCAAAAAAATCATACCCGGCGCAATGAACCTGCTTTTGTCAAATCGGTTCTGCTCACGCTGGCGCGGGTGCGGAATCAGACACCTGAAACGCTCTCGTCCGTGCTTTGGGAAAATACCTGCCGGCTTTTTGAGATAGGCGATAAATGAGAAGCAGCAGAAGCATGTAGAGCGGGTTTCAAACCCGCTTTACGGAAGAGTAGAACTACGGAAAGCGGCAACCCTTTTACGGTTGCCCTTTATGCGTAATCTTTTCTGAGCTGTTCCACAATCTTGAGGATATTGTCAACCGCTGTTTTCAAGGCAGGGTCCATCCGCCTGAATTCATCGGGAAATTCCTTCTGCATGAAAAACATGAGCGCATAATAGATGGGTTTGTAGGTCTCCATGAATCGGAGCGCCTTATTCTGAAAAAAATGCAGGGCGATGCGATACTGCGTTTTTGCAATCAGCAAAAGCAGAAAATTCTGTATGTCTCCGTAATACTGCTCGACAGAGTTCGGGGCTTTTATAATTTCCGAAAAAAGCTGCACCGCGTTTTCCATCTGATTGTCCCACAAAAGAATATGGGCAAGCGTATGCTGATGAGAAAAATCCTTTTCTGATGCACATGCTTTTTTAGCATATTCAAGGGCTTTTGCTCTTTCCCGCTTTTGGGAAAAATAAAGCCAGGCCAGATTGTTCATCGCATCCGTTGCCCCTTTATCGCTCGCCATGATATAGTATTTCTCAGCTTTTGCATAATCCTTAATCTCGTCTTCCTCATATAACAGCGCAAGATTGAACATGGCGCCCACATGCCCTCTTTCCACAGCCTTGAGATAATACTTTTCCGCTTTATCAAAAGACCTGAATTCCCGGTGATACAGCAAGGCAAGATTGAACATCGCGCCCGAATGCCCTTTGTCAATTGCCATCAGGTAGTATTTTTCCGCCTTGTCGTAAGAGCGGATTTCATCTTCCTCATATAAAAGCGCCAGATTCGGCATGGCGTTGACATGACCTTTTTTTATCGCCAGCAGATAATATTCTTCGGCTTTGTCATAAGCCTTAAATTCCCTGTGATAGAGCAAAGCCAAATTGCGGATTGCCTTTACATCTCCTTTTTCAACTGCCATCAGATAATATTTCTCGGCTTTTTCGGACTCTTTTTTTTCTTCATAAAGCAAAGCCAGATTCCGCATTGCCTTCACATCTCCCCTTTCAGCAGCCATCAGATAGTATTTCTCGGCTTCTTTGTAAGAATTCAGTTCCTTATGGTACAGCAAGGCAAGATTCAGCATGGCACCCACATGCCCTTTCTGAATGGCAATCAGATAACATGCTTTTGCTTTTTCATAAGAATTAAGTTCATTCTGATACAGTCGTGCCAGATTGAACATCGCGCTGACATAACCATTCTGAAAAGCCTTAAAATAGCATTTCTGGGCTTTTTCATAAGATTGAAATTCATTCTTGTACAGCACCGCCAGATTATTCATTGCGCCCACATGTCCTTTCTGAATCGCCAGAAGATAATATTTTTCAGCTTCTTTGTATAATTTCAGATGATTATACAGAGTCGCTATCATAAAACAGACGTTTTTGTCTTTATGTTCAATAGATTGAAATTTCTCAAGCGCTTTTTTGAATTCCTTGCCTTGATAAAGAGATTCCGCCTCTTCAAAAACGGCTTTCTCCGACTCGGATAAGTCTTTCAACTGTTCATTATTATTTTCTGCCATTATGCAATTCTGCCTTTCCTTAATGTGACTCCGACGTAAGAACTGAATTTCCCCCTGAGCAAAGCCCGCTCTGAAGCAGAACGGGTTTATCTGTTTTTAACCCGGGCCGTTTTACTGAGGACCTTCAAAAGCAGAACGGGTTTATCTGTTTTTAACCCGGGCCGTTTTACTGTGTTTTGCTGACACACGACTTGACTAACATTCCGGACCCTTCAGCAGCGCGAAAGAAACCCGTGTGACCAATCCCCAGATCGCATCCGCCTCAAAATACTCTTCGACAGAACGCTCAAAAAGAACAGAGATTCTCGGTTTGAATTCATCATCTCCTTTCCAGAGAAGATAATACAGCGGCACTCTGGGAAAAGGTAAAAGCATGTATCCCGAACTTGCCATGTCAACAGGCTTGCCGCCCAGATATTCAGCCGCGTCTTTGAAACCGTTCAGATCATTTCCGTAACGCTCTGAAAGCGGTGAAAGTTTAAGCGTATGGGGACCTCTGAAAAAGTGGGCTTCTTTGAGATCGCTTGTTCCCACAATATCCTTGCCAATCGGATGAAAAGATTTGATATTGTTAAAATAGAGCAGTGTTATCAGTTCAAGCAGCGGGTCTTCAGTTTTTTCCCAGATTCCTTCTTTTAAACGCTTGATACATCGCTCTGAGGTGTCCACAAGTATGTCTTCCCGCAGGAAACGAAAAACTAATCCGCCGGAAGGGTGCGGATTGGCAAATGTAAAGTTGCAAAGCATCTGCATATCCCTTTTTTCCAAAGATTCCCAATATTCGGCAGGAATGGCAACCGGTGTGCTGTTATGCGTCAGAGCCGGGGGCGTCTGCTTGCGCCGCCGCTCCTGCATTGCCAAAAAACCCGGACTGAAAGGATAAGGTCCCAGACTGAAGTTGTCGCAGGGAAACAGATTGCAGTCTCTCAGGCAGTAGGCAAGATTGTTCATACACGCGCATGACAGAATGGCGCAGGTGTTTCCGAAAATTCTGTTCTGGGCTTCCAATTTTTTCCGGGCTTCCGGGCTTTTTCCCGAACCGCAGCTCGAACAGATTCCCATGAGATTCAGTTTGCATATATCGCAGTTGATTCCGCAGGCAGATGTCGGCATTTTTTTTATTTCCTTTGCAAAGATTCTTCAGACCTCACCCCCACCTCACCCCCCGGCCCCCTCTCCGAAGCCACCTCACCCCCCGGCCCCCTCTCCGAAGGAGAGGGGGAGCAGACACTCCCCTCCCCTTTGGGGAGGCGCCGGGGGGTGAGGTGGGGTGGGGTTCAGTGATTTTTAACCGTAATCGTCATATATATCTTACAGAGCCGCCGCCTTTCATCCTTTGACTGATAAGGCGGAGAAACCGTATCTTCGGCACAGGGATATGTTTCCCCCATACTGACAATCCGAGTCTTGCCTAAGCTGACCTGCGGATATTTCAGACCGGCTTTCAGTTCTGTTCGGACATACTCATTGACAGATTGGGAACGGCGACGGGAAATTTCTGTATTTAAAAAGTTTTTCATTTCTTTATAAGATGACGGCTTGGATCGGGGAAGCTTTACCTTCATGTTTTTTATAAGCGAGTTTTTTGTCTTTTGACATATCGCGGTTCCGTCCGCGTAACCGAAAGTTTTGACGAAAATGACAAGCTGTTTTGTCTGAGGCAGTTTTTTCACTATTCCTGCACCGATCTCTGTAATTTCCCGGATAAGCCCTTTAAGATTTTCTGTTTCCTGTTGAGACAGATCGGTAACTTTATATTTTCCGAGACCGAAATGGACATCGGCTGACCATGTTTTCTCAACAGGACGCCGAACTGTTGCCTTGATTTCTTTTGCCTCCGTGGCAATTTTCACCATGGATTCCGGATCGAAAGGAATTTCACCGGCTTCAACCTGTTTGATAAACTTCCGTTTTTCATGAAGTATTTTAACAAGCTCTTCAACATTATCGGCAGTTTTAGGATCAAGCTGAATGTTGCCTTCCGCATCTTCGATATTTGTATTCAGCATTTCCATGATTTCGCTCAATATCTTTTGTTCTTCATCGGTAACGGCAGGCGCAGCCGCGCATCCTGCCAGCAAAACTGAGAAAACAAAGAAAACTGTCCATCGCTTTGCATTCTTTTTCATGAAGTAACCCCCGTTGAAAATTGTTAAAATACACCTCACCCCCCGGCCCCCTCTCCGAAGGAGAGGGGGAGCGGGCCGGGGGTGGGGGCATCAGTTAATCTTGATCCAAATCAGTCTGGCAATATCGGGACCCGGATTTTTCCATTGAGTTGGCACTTCGGATGTCAGATAAATCACATCACCGGCCATTGCCGTCTGAATTTCCTTTTCAGAAGTAAATTGCAGTCGCCCTGAAAGCAAGTACCCGATTTCTTCGCCTTTGTGAATAAAAAAATGAAGCGGCAAAGTTTTATTCGGCATTATTTCAATCAGATATGGTTCGGCACGGGTTTTCAGATCAATGGGAATCAGCAGTTTTGCATCCGCGCTGTCTTCGGGAATATTCTGTAATTTTATGCTGACCGCTTCTGTTTCCGAAAACACCGTGCGATTTTTTTCTTTTGTTCTGTCCTGAAAAAAATAACTGACCTCCGCACAAAGCACTTCAGCGATTTTGATCAGCGCGGGCAAAGAAGGGTAAATCAGATTGCTCTCCACCTGTGAGATGCTGCTGGAAGTGACGCCCACAAGTTTCGCAAGCTCTGTCTGAGACAGTCCCCGCCGCACGCGAAGCCCTTTCAGACGCGTGCCGATGTCAATGCCGCCGGTGCTTCGCTTTTCAGACTCAAAGGAAATATTCAGGTCCTTTGTCCAGTAAACAACAGGTTTGTTCTGCGCCTCCAGATTCCGCTTTTCCGCTTTCAGAATGGTCAGCGATGTCGTTCCTCTTTTGACAGACAGACCGATGGCAACCTGTGCGATCTGATTGATCTGCGCCCGGAGATGCGCGGAATGGGCGCGTTTTTCCATAATCCAGTAAGCTATCGTATTCAGTTCATACAGACGGGGACAGGAATGGGAATAAAAATTGAGAATATGCTCTTCTCCGCCCCAGAGTTCCTGCATACCGGTAAGGCTTTCAAAAACAAATCGGACGTCACCTTTCATTTCGGAGTGCGTGTTGTAAAGGGCATCCGTGACCGCGTCCGTATTGCGGGGTTTTTCCACCCGGATAATCCGGCAGGAATGGCGCTGTTCCGCATGTTCATAAAATTTCAGAAAAACATTCGAGCCTGCGCCTTTTCCGTAAGTGAAGCAGTCCAGAATCGTAAGCATGGGATTGTTCACCAAGTAACCGAGTTTGTCAAACATATTTTTGGGAGAACGGTCAAAATTTACATAAATAATAGGTTTTTTTTCTGTCTGGGATATATGAATAAAATTGAGACAGAACACAGATGCCAGACTGCCGGAATCATCATGCCATACCACATTGTCACCGATATAAAGCCCGTCTAAAAGACGGTCCAGATGATTCACGCCCGATGCCACTTTTATTGTTCCGGTCATGGTTGAAATCTCCGAAAACAGATACACGAAGCGAGCAGGAAATCTGTTATAACCACAAATCTGTTATAACCACGAAAGCACGAAAGTTTTGAAAAGCACGCCCATCTTATTTAAACAGGCTTTTTTCATGTTTTCCGCCAAAACATAAAAATAGGTTTTCGTGGTAAAAAAACACAGAAGCACATTTCCTGATTTTCATGTCTCTTCTTTTAATAAGATAGACAATAAGATAGACGTTTTCCTGTTTTTAGTGTATAGAAATATGAAAATTTTCGTGCATAGCCCGAAAACGGGATGGCCGTAAGACAGGCATTTTTTTGTTCTTCATCAGCACGGCACGAATAAAAAATTATAACAAAATCAGACGAACAGGTAAAGTGAAAAAATGCGGTTCAAATCGGAATCCCGAAAATCGGGACAGGAGAAAATAAAGATGAGCTTATGTTTACCGATGAATCTCAGGGAATCAGAAGCGGTGATGAAGGTGGCGTTGGGTCAGGAAAAAGCGGATTTGGCGGTTGTCAACGCAAAAGTTCTCAATGTCTATACCGGCGAACTTTTGGACGGCTGGTCTGTCAGCACAAAGGGAAAACGTGTCGCATATACGGGAACATCGCCGGATCACACCCTCGGTCCGGAAACCCTTGTCATTGACGCGAAAGGAAAAACCGTGATTCCGGGACTGATTGACGGTCACGCCCATCTGGCATGGCTTTTCAGCATCGGCGAATTTCTGAAATACGCCATGAAAGGCGGCACCACAACCATTATTACCGAAACAATGGAGGCTTTTCCCATAGCCGGATATGACGGCGTTTCGGCATTTTTGGATTCGCTGAAAGACCAGCCCATAAAGATTCTCGGCACCGCGCCGGCAATGGTGTCCACCAGCAAAGCCGCTTCCGGTATTTCAAGAGAAACGCTTGGAAAAATTCTGGCGCGGGAAGATATTGTCGGACTCGGAGAATCTTATTGGCAGGGTGTTTTTCAGGAGCCGGAAAAAATGCTCCCGCTTTTTGAAGAAACGCGGCTTACCGGAAAAACGCTGGAAGGTCATTCCGCGGGCGCGAGCGCGAAAAAATTAGCCGCCTATATCTCCGCGGGAATTTCCTCCTGCCATGAGCCGATAGACGCACAGCAGGCACTTGAAAGGCTGCGTCTCGGCATTCACGTCATGGCAAGAGAAGGAAGCATTCGGCGAGATGTCGAAGCCATTTCCCAAATAAAAGATATGGGCGCGGAACTCCGGCGTCTTACGCTGGTTACGGACGGCGTGGTTCCGGAAGACCTGATGGAAAAAGGCTACATGGAATTTGTGGTGCAGAAGGCGATTGACTGCGGTTTTAATCCGATTACGGCTGTGCAGATGGCGACATTGAATGCGGCAGAGCATTTTTCTCTTGACAGAATGATCGGCGGCATCGCGCCCGGCAGGTACGCGGATTTTCTGATCATTCCCGATATACGAAAGATTGAAGCCGAATATGTCGTCAGCAACGGCAGAATCATTGCACAGGAAGGCAGGCTGCTGGTTTCTCCCCGTGAGCATGTATTTCCGGAACCCATGCGCCAAACTGTCCGGCTGCCGAGAAAAATCGAGCCTTCGGATTTTGCCGTATCCGCGGGGACACGGCAATCCGCCGATGTCCGGGTGATCGAACTGGTAACGGATTTGGTGACAAAAGAAAGCACAATGACGCTGCCGGTTGTCGAAGGACAAATCAGAGCAGATGCGGGTCAGGATATTTTGAAGATTGCCGCCACAGACCGCAGCCATGAGCCGGGCAAAACTTTTGTCGGATTTATCCGGGGATTCGGCATGAAAGCTGGCGCGATTGCGTCTTCTTCATCTTGGGACACATCGGATATTGTGGTGATCGGCGCGGATGATGCGGATATGGCGCTGGCGGTCAATCGGATTTACGAGTTGCAGGGCGGTTCTGTTGTCTGTGCTTATGGAAAAATTGTTGCAGAAATTCATACACCGGTGATGGGGATTATTTCCGATGCGCCTGTGGAAAAGCTTGCGGAGCAGATGAAAGCGATTCGGAAAGCCGCATCTGATCTGGGCGTAGGCTTTCCTGATCCGCTGCTTACGCTGGCTGCACTGACCGGCGCGGCGATTCCCTATCTGAGAATCTGCGAAGAAGGTCTGGTAAATTTGAAAGACGGGAAAACGCTGGGGCTTTTTATTGAGAATTGAGAATTGAGAATTGAGAAGTGTTCATTTCTCAATTCTCACTTCTCAATTCACTCACTCTTCACCCCACAGTTCGGGTCCCACAATTCCGATTTTGACAGCATATTTCATCATATCCACCATGTTGTGAATATCTAATTTTTTCATAATATTTGCACGATGTTTTTTTACAGTTTTCAGGCTGATGCACAGAATATCTCCGACTTCGGAAGTTTCTCTTCCCTCGACTAACAGGCGGAACACCTGCTGTTCTCTTTCCGAGAGAAGGTTGTAATTGCTGACATCGCTTTTTTCTTTCCGGTTTCTAAGATAAGTATCAATAATCTGGGCGTTGACTTTGGAACTGAGAAAATACCTGCCGTTGTAAACAGACCGAATGGCTTCCAAAACATCGGAGGTCGGCGATGCTTTGAGAACATAGCCCAGCGCGCCCGCTGCCAATGCCCGATCCACATAAGCATCTTTTTCGTGCATGGAGAGCATCACAATCTGGATATTCGGCAAACTTTCCTTTATCAGCCCCGTGGCTTCCAAGCCGCTTAAACGGGGCATGGCAATATCAATGAGCGCGACGTCGGGGCGGAGCGACTTGACTTTTTTTACGACCTGCAAACCGTCGGTTGCCTCACCTATCACATCCATATCCGGCTGTTCTTCCAGAAGCTTTCGTAATCCGTCCCGCACAATTGCGTGGTCGTCTGCTATCAACACCCTTATTTTATACATTTATTTTCTCCTTAAAAAACACGCTCGCTCAACACCGAAACTGCACAAATTCACTCCGGAGTGCCAAAATGCCTAATCTTATAAAATCGGTTTGGCATCAGTGTGCTAAAATTCGCTTCGCTCATTTCATACCAATTCGCTTTCAAAGATCGGTCTTTTCAGACCGTACAGCGATTTTCCAAATCGCTGAAACCGCCTGAAAAGCGGTTTTACGGAAACACCGTTTTTGATAACGAATTGGTATCAGCACTCCGGACCGTGGAACCGTGTAGGGTGGGCAGCTTGCTGCCCACGCTGCTTCGCTCGGAATGAGAAATGTTTTGCTCGAAATGACTGTTTTTTTAAGATGAGAAATAACTTTTTTTATAAAAAATTAGAAACTTACAATGCTTTTCTCACAAAACATTTTTTGAAAGATACATAAAATAAGGAGAGAAATAAATCAATAGGGCGGAAGGCGTAATCAAAGGGTGGGAATATCCTACTTTTAGGGTAGAAATATCCTACTTCGGTCTGAAAATAAAACAAAAACCGATAAGAAAGAACTTGGAAAAGAGAAAAAAAGATTTACTCATCCCAGAGTTCGGGACCGATAATCCCGATTTTAATCGCATATTTCACCATTTCCACCATATTGTGAATGTTGAGTTTTTTCATGGTATTGGCACGGTGTTTGTCAACGGTCTTTGAACTGATGCACAGAATTTCCGCAATATCGGCATTGCTTCTGCCTTCCACAAGGAGCCGGAAAACCTGCTGTTCCCGCTCGGAAAGCAGATTGTATCCGCTTTCTGCGGGTTTCTCATCCTTGCCCTTTAGAAAGGTGCTGATAAGTTTGGAGTTAATCTTGGAACTCAGATAATGTTCGCCCCGGTGCGCGGTGCGGATAGCCTCAAGCACGTCGGATGTCGGCGATGCTTTAAGCACATATCCAAGCGCGCCGGAACTGAGGGCCTGATGCACATACGCGTCTTTGATGTGCATGGAAAGAAGTACGACCTGTGTTTCCGGAACCGCTTCCTTAATCAGTGCGACGGCTTCCAGACCGGTCAGTTGGGGCATGGCAATATCAAGGACCGCGACATCGGGACGAAGCGCTTTGACTTTTTTTACTGCCAGCAAACCGTCGGTTGCTTCTCCCACAACTTCCATATCTGCCTGTTCTTCCAAAAGTTTCCGCAAGCCTTCCCTTACGACCGCATGATCGTCTGCAATCAATACTTTTATTTTTTCCATCTTCATTCTCCATCAAGCTGAATATGTTGTATTCTCTGTATTTCCGTGCCGTCTTTACAGGACTTTATTCTCGTTCCCACGCTCCGCGTGGGAACGTCCCGCGCGGGCGGACGCAGAGCGTCCGAGCTGCATTCCCACGCGGAGCGTGGGAACGAG
>JAIFKL010000222.1 GCA_020049595.1 Desulfobacteraceae bacterium | reverse complement strand
GCGAACTCAGCCAAAAAAGACATGAACTTCACTATGACATTGACGGCATGGTGATTAAAGTTGACAGCCTGTCTTTGCAGGAAGAACTCGGCGCGACCAGCCGCAGTCCCCGGTGGGCGATTGCCTATAAATTCTCGGCAGTACAGGAAAGCACGAAAGTCATTGACATCGGTGTGCAGGTGGGGCGGACCGGCGCGCTCACGCCGGTGGCGCATCTTGAGCCGGTAAATATCGGCGGCGTGACCGTGAGCCGGGCAACGCTTCACAATGAAGATGAAATCCGGCGCAAAGACATCCGAATCGGCGACACCGTGCTGGTGCAGCGAGCCGGCGACGTGATTCCCGAAGTGGTCAAAGTCATCGAATCCGCACGCAGCGGAACGGAAAAAATATTTGTCATGCCCAAGCGGTGTCCGGTCTGCGGCGCGGAAGTTTATCGGGAAAAAGATGAGGCAGTTCAAAGATGCAACAATATCAACTGTTCCGCTCAAATCAAAGCGCGCATCAGACATTTTGCATCAAAAGCCGCTTTTGACATAGACGGCCTGGGAGAAAAGCTCATTGAGCAGTTGGTAAATAAAGAATTGCTTTTGTCATACTCCGATATTTTCAGCTTGAAAAAAGAGCAGTTGCAGACGCTGGAACGCATGGGCCCCAAATCTGCGGAAAATCTCATCCGAGCAATCGAAAACAGCAGACGGATTTCTTTTGACCGATTTATTTACGCGCTGGGGATTCGGCATGTCGGTGAAAACATCGCCGATATTCTTGCAGAAAAATTTGAAAATCTGGAGAAACTTTCTTCGGCAACATCTGCGGATTTCGAGAGCATTGACGGCATCGGACCTGAAATTTCTGAAAGCATCCGGCATTTTTTTGAGCAGGAAGAAAACCGCAGAACCTTAAAGCGCATCATAGAATCAGGCGTGGAAATTCTCACAGAAAACAAGCCGGAAAAAAGACTGCTTGACGGAAAGATTTTTGTTCTGACCGGCACGCTGGAAAGCATGACACGAAATGAGGCAAAAGAGAAAATTGAGGCAGCCGGCGGAAAAGTCGGCAGCGCGGTAAGCCGGAACACGGATTATGTCGTCGCTGGAAAATCCCCGGGATCCAAGCTTGACAAAGCTGTAAATTTGGGTATTAAGATTATTGACGAAAAAATGTTAAAAGAATTGATTGAAAAACGGTAGGGCGGGTTTACGCACAATGCCGTTAAGTTAAGAAATCTCCCTCTCCCCTTCGGGGAGAGGGTTAGCCTTGGCCGGCGGTTTCAGCCTTAACTTAATGCCATTGGAGTTTACGCACCCGCCTGAAAATTTCAATCTTCAGGAGGAAAAAATATGGCAGAGGTAAGAGCGCATGTCATCATCACCGGAAAAGTTCAGGGTGTTTTTTTTCGGGCAGAAACCCAGCGGGCAGCCGAAAACTACGGCGTCTCCGGCTGGGTGAGAAACCGCAGTGACGGAGCTGTAGAAGCCTTGTTTGAAGGGGAAGAGGAAGATGTGAACACCATTATCGAATGGTGCAAAGAAGGCTCGCCCTATTCAAAAGTTAAAAATGTGGATGTGACATGGGAAGAATATTCGGGTGAATTCAATACATTTGAAATTGCTTATTAATTAAAAATTGAAGTTGGAAAATAGAAATTGAAACTTGAAATATATGCTGATTTCAAATTTCAAATTTCTATTTTCAACTTTTTCCTCGTTCCCACGCGAGGCAAAGGAATGCGAATCGGACGCTGTGCGCCCCTCAACAATCTTTCCTATTTTGCCGCCGCGTCTTTGAGCTTCTTTCCGGGTCTGAATTTTACCACACTGCATGCCTTGATGGTGATCTCCTCGCCGGTCTGCGGATTGCGTCCTTTCCGTTTTTTGCGGCGCATCTTTGAAAACGTACCGAATCCCACCAGCGTAACTTTGCCGTCTTTTTTCTTCAAGGTCTCTGCGATGCTGTCCATAAAAGAATTTAATGCAATCGCAGCCTTTGTTTTGGGAATGTCCGCGTCTGCCGCCATTTTATCCACCAATTCCGCTTTTGTCATCTGTGTTACCCCCTTCTTTTTTTTAAAATTAACGATGCTCTGTTTTCTCCCTGTCAATATAGTAGCTTATTTTTAATGTCAACATAAATCCGCATTCATCAACACTTTTTTTTAAAAGCTCAATCCTACATTGCTTGAAACCTGTGTTTGGAAACAGCAAGGAGGGCAACCGCAGGGAAATGACCTTATCGCAAGGAATAACATTGCAGAGAAAACAGCGTAGGGGTAAGCCCCTGTGCTTACCCTGCAAAAGGGCAACCGCAACAAGGGCAACCACAGGGGGTTGCCCCTACGGTTTTACATTTGTAGGGGTAAGCCCCCGTGCTTACCCTGCAAAAGGGCAACCGCAACAAGGGCAACCACAGGGGGTTGCCCCTACGGTTTTACATTTGTAGGGGTAAGCCCCTGTGCTTACCCCTCTAAAACAGTGCGTCCGCAAACTGCGCGGGATCAAACTCCTGCAAATCTTCAAGCTTTTCTCCCACGCCTATATATTTTAAAGGAACATTCAGGGTGCTGCAAATGCTGACGACAATGCCGCCTTTGGCAGTCCCGTCCAATTTGGTCAGCGCGATGCCTGTAATACCGAGTGATTCATTGAAGAGTTTTGCCTGGGAAAGCGCATTCTGCCCCGTGGTGGCGTCAAGCACCAGCAGCACTTCATGGGGGGCGTCCGGAATTTTTTTCGACATTGCCCGTTTTATTTTTTTCAGTTCCTCCATGAGATTGACTTTTGTATGAAGCCGTCCTGCTGTATCCACAAAAACAATATCTTTGCCACGGGCGACCGCAGCCTCCACACTGTCATACGCGACTGCTGCCGGGTCCGCATTTTCCCTGTGTCTTACAATCTCAGCGCCTGCCCGTTCCGCCCAGATTGTCAGTTGCTCCACAGCCGCAGCCCGGAATGTATCCGCAGCCGCAATGAGTACCTTTTTCTTTTGTGCTGCGGCTTTGGCGGCAAGTTTTCCGATAGTCGTGGTTTTGCCCACACCGTTCACGCCCACGACCATCACAATATGCGGTTTTTGTAAAGCTTTGGCTGGAAACGCGCTGTGTCCGTTAAAAAGCGAAATGATTTCCGCTTTCAATGCTGCTTTCAGTTGATTGGCATCAGAAATTCTGGATGATTTTTTTGAAAGATTTTCAATCAGCCGCGTGGCGGTCTGAACCCCGATATCCGAAGTAATCAGACGTTCTTCCAATTCTTCCAGAAGGTCTTCCATTCTTTTATGACTGGAAAAGAGTTCGTCAATATCGGTGGTCAGAAATTCACGCGTCTTGGACAATCCCATTCTCAGACGGCCGACCAGCCCGTTTTTTGAAGGCCTGGGCCCGGGGGCAGTTGTTTTTTTTACAGTCTCTTTTTGAGCTGCGGTATCAGAGGGATAAGCCGAAGCCGCTGTTTCTTCCACCCGCTCTATTATTTCGATTATTTTCTGTTCAGACAGTGCCTTTCTGTCTTCATTTTTTTTTCTTTTAAACCAAGCCATAATGTCGTGTTTATTTCCTTTCAACAATAATTTCGGGCATTTCATGCCCGTCTTACTCTTTCTGCCGGTACATACAGGCAAAAAACAGAATAACGCCGAATGCCATAATAACCGAGCCGAAGGAAAATGCCCGGCGGAGTTGAAAATAATCCATTGTCGCGCCTGCAAGAAGCGCGCCGGTCATCATTCCCATACTGTGTCCCATGGTCATCAGCCCCATGACCGATCCCATTGACTCGGACCGGCTTCCTTTCTGCACGCTCATTGCCGCGTGGGAAGCGGTTGACAGTCCGCCGCCGATGCCGAACAGCACATTGGTGAAAAAAAGGTCCCGGAAACCGTTTGCCCATTCAAAAGAAAACATGGCATAAACTGTGATGATTCCGCCGACCGTCACCATCATTTTCCGGCTGATTCTGTCTGCCAGAAAACCCATAGGCGTCTGCATGAGACCGCTGATAAGTATGCCCAGCGTTACAAGAATGCCGATCTGCGAACTGGAAAAGGAAAATTCCGCATCCGTGAAAATCGGCAGAAAACTCCATATAATGCTGATACATGAGGCGTAGGCAAATCTGAAAAAAAAAAGTCCGACAATATCTCTGCAAAGGAGAAGTTTTTTCCATTCTGTCGGTTTTTTTTTCCGACGCATTGCCCGCTCCGATTTTACGGGAGGAAGCAGAAACAGGCTTAAAAAAAAACCTGTCAGCGCCAGCAATCCCATACACAGAAACGCAGACGACATCCCGAAATGATCTTTGAAAAGCCCTCCGGCTAAGGGACCGATGCTCAGTCCCATAAACAGGGAAAGGTTGAAGAAGCCCATGATGCTGCCTTCCTGATTTGCCGGTGTAATATCGCCGACATAAGCCTGAACAACGGGCATAATCATGGCAGATACAGCTCCCTGAATAAATCGTATGGCAATCAGAGATTCCACTGTGTCGGAAAACATGAATGCAACGGAAATCAGCGAATATCCCATAAGCCCTGTGACAATATAGGGTTTGCGCCCCTTTTTGTCCGACCGGCTGCCGAAATAGGGCAGACACAAGGTTCTTGAAAAAGAAAACGCGCCGAATATCAGTCCGACATATATGCCGCTTGCGCCGAGATTATGGGCATATACAGGTAACAGAGGCACAACGATGCCCACGCCTGTAACCACCGTAAATATGGAAAAGAACAAGGTCGCAAAAATTTTTTTATCTGATTTTTCCATCCGGCTTCCTGCCCTGTTTAAATAAAAAAGAATTTCGTCCGGAGTGCTGATACCAATTCGCTGTCAAACCTGCAAACCCCACCCCATGCCCCTCCCCGAAGGGGAGGGGAGTCGTCTCCCCCCTCTCCTTTGGAGAGGGGGGCCGGGGGGTGAGGTGGGGGCGGGGTCTCACCTGCGTAACTCGTAATTTATATATTTATATCACTCCCCATGTTCCGGAACAAGAAATAATTATAATTGAAAATCAGACAGGGGTGCGGGTCGTGAATCAGGATTTTTTATTCAGCTATATCATAAAGTTAAATCATTTGTTGATTTTATGCTTGATTGTAGCTTATATAATCAGGTATGTTATCAGGCGATGCGGCGGAAGCAGCCGCCGCAGACGATGCACAAGAATGATGCGGGAGGTGAATAATGGGTAAATATGTATTGTACGCGGTGATCGCGCTGATAATTGCGTTCGGGCTCAACTTCTTCAAAATTGTGGACATTCCCTGGTTGGACGTGCCCTTTTCGATGGAAGCCAAACAGGAAGGGGCAGACAAAGTAAAAACCGAAGCCGACAAAGCGCTGGGAGAGCAGCAGTAAACCCGGGCAAATTGTTATGTATCTGTATCTGAGGGTCTCGGCATGGGAATTTTGAAAAATTCTATGCCTTCATCCTTCAGGATTTTTTCTTCATGGGATGTGGTGGTTCCCTTGATGTTTCTGGCTTCGGAAACGCCGTAGTGGATTTTGAGGGCTTCTCTGGCAAAATCACATCCCACATCGTCAAAATTTTTATCAACAAAATCAATTATTTTATCAGCCAATGCCGCCATATCTGCCGGGGGATCGGCATGTTCTTTTACAGGTCGGGATGATTTTATGGCAAATACGGAGGGGATTTTTGAAACACAGGTGTTGTTGCAGACCGGACATGCAATCAGAGATTTTTCTTTCTGATCTTCATAAGTCCGGGTATCATCAAACCAGCCCTCAAAGGTATGACCGTTGCTACATTTCAAATCGAATACTATCATAAAATGAGACCTTTATAGAAAAATAATCAGCGGATTTCTATGACCGTTTCAGAAGGACAGTATCATATCTTGTGATATTTTAAAAGGATTTATTCACAAAAGCAGAAGAAAAACCGGAACACGAAAACACGAAAGAAATGAGAGGCAGGAAAGAAGGAAAAGCATGAAACCTGACGCTTTCTTTCATATTTTTCTGTTTTTCGCATTTTCGTGTTGAATATTAATACCAATTCGCTGTAGAAACGGTATTCTCCGTGTCTGATTTCAGCCGGGGGCGCTTTACAATCTGAAAAGACCTGTATTTGAAAGCGAATCAGTATAAGATCAATCTTTAGCAAAGAGGTTTAAATGAAAAATTTTCTTATGATCGGAGTATGTCTTTTTTCTTTTTATACGGCAGTTCATGCGGAAACCATGTATATCAGAGATGTTGAAATCAGCTTGCGGATAGAACCCGGCACCGATCAGAAAATCATTGAGATGCTCCGCGCCGGACAGTCCCTTGAAATACTTCAAACCGGCGATACATGGACAAACGCCCGTCTTCCCAACGGAAAAGAAGGCTGGATTCTGAGCCGTTATCTTACCTCCAAAAAACCGGAGTCGGTTTCATCGGAGACCTTGAAAAAGGAGAATGAAAGCCTTTCCGCTCAGGTTGCCTTACTGCAAGAAGAGAATAACAAGCTGAAAGGAGAAGGTAAAATCGCCTCGTCTCTTACAGAGGGCAGCATGAAAACCTGTGAAGACCTGAGCAATTCTTATAAAAAGCTGAAAGCCGAATGCGCTGAGTGTTTGAAGATGAAATCAGACTATGAAACATCAGCCGCGCAGATTGCCGAAGAAAAGAAAAAAACCGAAGATATGAGGAAAAAAATGGCGGATATTGAAAAAAGTGAAAAAAATATATGGTTTATGACCGGAGGCGGTGTTTTTCTCGCAGGAATTATCGTGGGTTCTATTTTAAAAGGGCAGCGCAAACGCTCATCGCTTTATTAGACCTCACCCCCCGGGCCCCCACCTCACCCCCCGGCCCCCTCTCCGAAGGAGAGGGGGAGAACTGCTCCCCTCTCCTTCGGGGAGGGGCAGGGGGTGGGGTTTATCGGGGGAGGTACCCGGGGTGAGGTTTAAGTCCCCATTGTCCACGAAGCCAGATATTTTTTCTGTTCGGGCGTCAGTTCGTCAATAAAAACGCCCATATCCGCCAATTTTTCTTTGGCAATCCGCTGATCTATTTCCACAGGAACCGGATAAACCGCTCTTTCAAGTGCCGCGCCGCTTTTCACCATATATTCAATGCTGAACGCCTGATTGGCAAAGCTCATGTCCATGACGCTTGAGGGATGCCCCTCGGCAGCCGCCAGATTGATAAGCCTGCCTTCTCCCAGCACATTCATCCGCCTGCCGTTTTTAAGCACAAATTCTTCCACAAAAGGACGGATGATTCTCTGGGATGTTGAAATTTCTTTCAGTCCTTCAAGGTCTAATTCAACATTGAAATGCCCTGAATTGGCAACGATTGCACCGTCTTTCATGATTTCAAAATGCTCTTTTCGGATGACTTTGATATTTCCGGTAACTGTACAGAAGAAATCGCCGATTTTTGCCGCTTCTCCGATGGACATCACCGAAAAGCCGTCCATCACCGCTTCCAGCGCGGCAACCGGCTCAACTTCCGTGATCACCACATGCGCGCCCATGCCTCTTGCGCGCATGGCAAGCCCTTTTCCGCACCAGCCGTATCCGCAGACCACAAAATGCGTTCCCGCAATCAAACGATTGGTCGCACGAATCATGCCGTCAAGTGTGCTTTGTCCTGTGCCGTAGCGGTTGTCAAAAAAATGTTTGGTCTGCGCATCGTTGACCGCAATGATGGGATATTTCAGCACCCCGTCCGCAGCCATGCTTCTGAGCCGGATGATGCCGGTCGTGGTTTCTTCTGTGCCGCCTCTGACATGCGCCAGCATTTCGGACCGCTCCGAATGAAGCGTGGAAACCAAGTCTGCGCCGTCGTCCATTGTATATTGCGGCTGGGCATCCAGAACCGCATTGATGTGCTTGTAATAGGTTTTGTTGTCTTCGCCTTTGATGGCAAAAACAGGGATTTCATCATGTTTCACAAGCGAAGCCGCCACATCGTCCTGTGTACTCAGGGGATTGGAAGCGCAGAGAAAAATACTTGCCCCGCCGGATTTCAATGTCTGCATCAGCGAAGCGGTTTCGGTTGTGACATGAAGACATGCCGCCACCCTAAGCCCTTTTAAAGGTTTTTCCTTTTCAAACCGCTGCCGGATACGGTTCAGCACCGGCATACTCTGATTTGCCCATTCAATGCGGAGCCGCCCGCCCTCTGCCAAGTTTATATCTTTAATGTCATAATTCATTATGTTATCGTCAGTTCCTTTCGTTTTTTTGTTGTTTCTCGCAAAGCACGCAAAGAACGCAAAGGAGAAAAGCTTTTTTTTATAAAAATCTCTGCGAACTTTGCGCCTTTGCGAGAACTTTTTTTTCTCTCGCAAAGCACGCAAAGAACGCAAAGGAGAAAAGCTTTTTTTTATAAAAATCTTTGCGAACTTTGCGCTCTTTGCGAGAACTTTTTTTTCTCTCGCAAAGCACGCAGAGAACGCAAAGGAGAAAAGCTTTTTTTTATAAAAATCTTTGCGGACTTTGCGCCTTTGCGAGAAATTTTGTTTCTCGCAAAGTACGCAAAGGGCGCAAAGGAATCAAAGCTTTTTATAAAAAATTCTCTGCGAACTTTGCGCCTTTGCGAGAAACTTTTTTCTCTCGCAAAGCACGCAAAGGGCGCAAAGGAGAAAAGCTTTTTTTATAAAAATCTTTGCGACCTCTGCGGTCTTTGCGAGAACTTTTTTTTCTCTCGCAAAGCACGCAGAGAACGCAAAGGAGAAAAGCTTTTTTATAAAAATCTTTGCGCCTTTGCGAGAACTTGTTCTTACAATCCGACTTTCTCTCTCAGCACATCCGCCATGTTGGTTTTTTCCCAAGAAAATTCCGGTTCGTTTCTTCCGAAATGACCGTAAGCCGAGGTCTTGCGGTAAATGGGCCTCAGAAGGTCAAGATATTCCGTGATCGCCGCAGGCCTCAGATCAAAAACCTGCCTGACCGCTTCTTCCACCCGCTCTTTCGGCACTTTTCCCGTTCCCATGAGGTCCACCAGCACCGATACCGGTCTTGCCACGCCGATGGCATAAGCAATCTGAATTTCACATTTTTTCGCAATACCAGCGGCAACAATATTTTTTGCAATGTGCCGTCCCATGTAAGATGCGCTTCTGTCAACTTTGGACGGGTCTTTTCCCGAAAAGCATCCGCCCCCGTGACTTCCCTGCCCGCCGTATGTGTCAACGATGATTTTTCTGCCGGTCAAGCCGCAGTCGCCCATGGGACCGCCGATCACAAACCTGCCGGTGGCATTGATGAAATAACGGGTATCTCCGTCTATCATGTTTTTCGGGATAACTTTCTTGATGACATTTTCAATAATTGCCTCTCTCAGTTCTTCGGTGGTGACATCCGGCTTGTGCTGTGCGGCAATGACTATCGTATCCACCCGTTTGGGCGCGCCGTTTTCATATTCGATTGTCACCTGAGATTTTCCGTCGGGGCGGAGAAAATCCACAGAACCGTTTTTCCGCACCGTAGCAAGGCGCTGACACAGCTTATGTGCGAATATAAGAGGCATAGGCATGAGTTCCGGCGTTTCATCACAGGCAAAACCGAACATCAGACCCTGATCGCCCGCGCCCTGTTCTTTGTCCGGCGTGGAGTTCACGCCCATGGCAATATCAGGCGACTGATGCCCGATGCTCGTAATCACCGAACAGGTCTGCCAGTCAAATCCCATCTGCGAAGAATGATAGCCGATTTCCCGGATCGTGTTCCGCACCACCTGAGGCATGTCAACATAACAGTCAGTGGTGATTTCTCCGGCAATAAAGGCAAGTCCGGTGGTGACAAGGGTTTCACAGGCAACCCTGCATCTTTTGTCCTGTGAAATAATCGCGTCTAATATCGAATCTGAAATGGCGTCGGCAACTTTGTCCGGATGTCCTTCGGTGACGGACTCGGAAGTAAAAAGGTATTTTCCGTTGTTACTCATAAAAAAAATTCTCCTTAAAATCTGTTTCTCTGTTTAAAACCTTCTTTTTCGGCGTGCTGTTACGGTAGGGCGAAGTTAGGTCTCCGCCGTTTTATTTTGATTTTCCATCCCGAATTGCCTTTTTTAATAAAAAAATAAGGAAATATCAATGGGGCGGAGAGAGTATTTATCGGCGGCGGCAAATCCGCGTAAAGCGGGTTTCAAACCCGTTTTACTGATTCAAACCCGCTCTGCTAACATCATATTATCTATCAGGCGTGTCTTTCCCACTTTGACCGCCAGCGCCATGACTGCGGGCTTGTCAATGATTTTCATATCATCCAGCGTTTCAGGGTCGCAGACCGCCACATAATCTATTGCCGTTTCAGGATAATTTCTGATCAGTTTTATTGTTGCATCAATAATTTTTGTTGCATCGGTGACGCCGGAAGCCGTCATTTCTTTCGCTTTTTGCAGGGATTTGCAAAGAGAAAGCGCGGAAACCCGCTGTTCAGGACTCAGATAGGTGTTCCGGGAACTCATGGCAAGTCCGTCTGTTTCTCTCACAATGGGCGCGCCGACAATTTCAACATCAAAATTCATGTCCTTTACCATCCGGCGGATCACCTGAAGCTGCTGAAAATCTTTTTCTCCGAATATGGCGATATGCGGTTTGACAATGTTGAAGAGTTTTGAAACCACCGTTGCAACGCCTCTGAAATGCGAAGGTCTTGAAATTCCGCACAGATGATGGGGAAGTTTTTCCAGCGTCATATATGTCTGAAAGCCATTCGGATACAATTCCTTTGCATCCGGCGCGAATATGATATTTACGCCTTCTTTTTCACAAAGCCTGCAATCTCTGTCAAAATCTCTCGGATAAGCTTCCAAATCTTCCCCTGGACCGAACTGGGTCGGATTGACAAAAATACTGACGATAACCTCATCTGCGCGTTTATGTCCTGCTTTCATAAGGGAAAGATGCCCTTCATGGAGAAATCCCATGGTCGGCACAAAGGCAATCTTTCTGCCCTGACGCCGAGACAGATCGGAACGCGCCTGCATTTCTTTTATTGTTTTTATAATTTCGATAGCTTATCACCTCCGTTATTTATTTTTTCTGGCAGCGGTGCAAAAGCAGTGATGCTGTATTTGTTTCTTTTAATGAGAATTTATAGAACAGGAATGATCAAATGTCAACTTTTCGCAGATTTTTCGTATAGAAATCTTATTTCCCGCGATACTTGTCATCCGAAAAATTTATAAACTGAAATATTGACTTTGACAGGCAATCAGTCTATTTAAAATGTGTAAAATTAAGTTAGTGTTATTAACACCCGCCTGATAAATATGAGTCTTGAAGATATTTGCTTTTGAATCAGGCATAGCTGACTGATATTATATTAAAAAATATTTAAAAAGCAGGAGGATGAAAATGAAACGATTGTTTTTTATCGGCTTTGTTGTAATGGCGGCGGCGATTTTCGCTGATGCGGCACACTCCGGAACTTACAAAATCGGGATGTCTGCCGGATGGCTTGGAAGTTCGCCTGCCAGTGTTGCACAGGCAAAGGGTTTCTGGAAAGAACAGGGCATTGATGTGCAGGTAGTCGTTCTGCCTGATATTGTGGATGTGCAGAAACTTTTCATAAACAAGCTGGTGGATATCAATCTGGATATTATCGCTTCTGCTGTGGAAATGTATATGCGGAATATTCCGGTGGTTGCCGTTATTGAAACCGACTGGTCCTACGGCGGAGATCATCTTATTCTCAAAAAAGACACGGATATTCAGCAGATGAAAGGCGGAGTTATCGGCGTCTATGTCAATCAGGTTGCATTAACGTATTTTCTGAATCTGTATTTTCTGAAAAATTCTCTGAAGCTGTCGGATTTCCGACTGCTTGAAATGGAAGTAAAGCCCATGGCAGACAAATTTATTGCGGGGCTGTTTAAAGGAGCGGTGCTGTACGGCACTGATGCTGCAAGGGCTGTCAAAGAAGGCAACGGCAAAATCGTTGCAACCACTGCCGATTTTGAAGGCTGTATGGTGAGCGGCATGATGATGTTGAAAGACAGGCTGGACAACACGCCGAAAGATGATCTTGTCAAAATTTTCAAAGGCTGGGTCAGGGCTGTCAGATGGATCAAAGATGAAAAGAATTTCAAAGAATATGTTGATATCGTGAATAACAGCATTTTAAAAGTCGGGGGACCCTATCCCGAAGAAATCGTCAGAGAAATGCTTCAGGAGGTGCGGATTCATGATGCGGAAACCATGCTGGAAAGAATCAGAACCGCCGGAGGTCTTCATACGCATCTCAACGATCTTAACGCTTTTCTCAAAGCGAACAGTCTGCTGAAAAAGGATTTCAAGCCTGAAGACCTGTACGACAACAAAGCAATTCTGGAGGCATTGAAGAACTCTCAGTAGATCGAAAAGATTCAAAAGGAGTGCGTCATCTTATTGTCATCTTATTAAAAACCGGAGCGCCGGCGAAATTTCATCTGTAGAACGGGTTTCAAACCCGTTTTACACTGGCATGGCGGACACGCTTCGCTTAGTCCGCCCTACAATAGCTGTAGAACGGGTTTCATCTATTTTAAGCCGGGCGTTTTACTGTGCTGAACTGTAGAACGGGTTTCATCTATTTTAAGCCGGGCGTTTTACTGTCCGGATCGCTGAAACTTTTCGATCTGCTGATTCTGAATAACAAGAGAGTGAAGAATGAAATTTCAATCGTTGAAAACAAAACTTATCGTTCTTTTCGGTGCCTGTCTGATCGCAGTTATCGGAGTGCTGGTTGTCATCGGAATTATTCTGGCTGAACAGATGGAAACCCGGGCAGTGAAATCCTCTGCGGAATCGGCTATTAATACCGCTCAGAAACAACTGACAGCAGATGCCGGAAATATAGGGCTTGAAATCAAAGCGGAATTGGAGGTTGCTCTGGATTCTGTCCGCACATTAAGCCAGGTATTTTCAGGCATCAAAGACCCGAAAATTGATCTGAAATTTGACAGAGACCGAATTAACGGAATTTTACAGGGTTTGCTGGCGAGAAACGATAATTTTTTTGCAGCCGGAACCTGCTGGGAGCCGGATGCTTTGGACGGATTAGATAAGATTTATGAAGGAAGCACGGGGCATGATAAGACCGGGCGGTTTATTCCATACTGGTTCCGCACACCGGAAGGAGAGATCGGGCTTGAGGCATTGAAGGATTATGAAAATACTGAAAAAGATGAAAACGGAATCCGCAAAGGCGAATGGTATCTTCTGCCTCGTGAAACTCGGAAAGAGTGCATTGTTGATCCTTATTCATATAATGTCGGAGGCAGTCGGATATTGATGACCTCGCTGGTTGTTCCTATTATTTACGAGGGAAAGTTTTACGGAATTACCGGCATAGATATGCGTCTGGAGTTTATTCAGGAATTGGCAGCCAAGGCGAAAAAAAAGATTTTCTCAGGCGCAGGCGCAATCGCTATTTTCAGTTATAACGGTATCCTGGGTT
>JAIFKL010000381.1:855-9405 GCA_020049595.1 Desulfobacteraceae bacterium | reverse complement strand
TCGGGTATCAGAAGAATCGAAGCCGTGACCGGACAGGCAGCCTGCGCGCATCTTCAGAAAACCTCGAAAATTGTCCGTGATGCGGCTGAAATCCTCAAGGAAAAGCCGGATGCGCTTGTGCAGCGCATTGAAAAACTGCTGGCTGCCCAAAAATCGCTTGAAAAAGAATTGGAAAAAGTAAAAGCAAAGGCTGCCGCTGTTTCTGCTGAAAAAGTCGAAGACGAGATTAGGAACATCAACGGCGTCAACGTGATTGCCAAAAAAGTCTCTGTGGAAACGCCCGCCGCGCTCAGAGATTTGGCGGACAAATTCAGGGATAAAATCAGAAGCGGCGTTGTGGTTCTCGGAAGTGTCGTTGAGGGCAAAGTGCTGCTGATCGCTATGGTGACAAAAGACCTGATTCCCAGATTTCATGCGGGAAACATCATCAAGGCAGTGTCCGCAATCGCGGGCGGCGGCGGCGGCGGCAGACCTGATATGGCGCAAGCTGGCGGAACCAAGCCGGAAAAATTGGACGAAGCTTTTGCAAAAGCATTTGAAATAGTGGAAAAAGGGTAAGTGCGTGTTTTTTTAAGCCACGAATGAACACGAATTGTTCACAAATATTCCACAAATCAATTAATTTTATTTAAAAAAATAACACAAAAAAGAAGCTTTCGTGTTTTTCATAAATTTAATATTTTCGTGTTAAAAAAATTCGTGTTCTTGAGTTCGTGAACAATTCGTGTCCATTCGTGGCAAAATTTTTTTTCAGCACTTTTTTCTGATTCATCTTGACAAATGACGTTTTCCCTATTAAAAGTTATCTTTTTTATATACGAGATTGCAACAGCATTATGCACATATAATCATAAACAGATAACGCATTAAAATTAAAAAGGAGACGAAAACGAATGGCAAAATTAGTTCCTCCCCATGGTGGAAAAGGCTTGACATGCTGCCTGCTTGAAGGCGCTGCTCTGGAATCAGAAAAGAAAAAAGCTCAGGGCTTGAAGAAATTCAATGTTTCCCCCCGTGAAAAGGGCGACCTGATCATGATCGGTACCGGCGGCTTCAGCCCCCTGACAGGCTTTATGACCAAAGCCGACTGGAAAGGGGTTTGTGAAAAGTTCCTTCTGTCCGACGGGACATTCTGGCCCATTCCGGTAACCATGTCTGTTTCCAAAGCAGAGGCTGACAGCATCAAAGTCGGCGAAGAAATCGCTTTGTTCGATCCTGAACGCAGCGAAATGATGGCCACCATGAAGGTCACGGAAAAATTTGAAATGACCGAGGCGGACAAAAAATTTGAATGTGAAAAAACATTCATGGGCGAAGGCACGAAAACAGCCGAAGATTTCTGGAAGATTGCCAAAAACGATCATCCGGGCGTTCAGATGGTGATGAGCCAGAAGGAAGTCAACCTTGCCGGTCCTGTCAAAGTTCTGAGCGAAGCCGAATATCCCACGAAATACAAGGGCGTTTACATGAGACCTGCGGAATCCCGCAAGATTTTTGAGGAAAGAGGCTGGAGCGAAGTTGCAGCCCTCCAGCTCAGAAACCCCATGCACCGGTCTCATGAATACCTCTGCAAGGTCGCTGTGGAAGTTTGCGACGGCGTTTACATTCATTCGCTGGTCGGAAATCTGAAACCCGGTGATATTCCTGCGGAAGTTCGGGTTAAATGTATTGACATGCTGGTAAAGAAATATTTTGTGGAAAAGAACGTGGTACAGGGCGGCTATCCCCTTGACATGCGCTATGCGGGTCCCAGAGAAGCCCTGCTTCATGCCACTTTCCGCCAGAACTACGGCTGCTCCCGCATGATTATCGGCCGTGACCATGCCGGCGTAGGTGATTTCTACGGTATGTTCGAGGCTCAGACCATCTTTGACAAGATTCCGAAGCCCACGGCTCCCGGCAAAGCCCTGGTCTGTTCACCGCTGAAGATTGACTGGACCTTCTATTGTCACAAGTGCGACGGCATGGCTTCCTTGAGAACCTGCCCCCACGGCAAAGAAGATCGTGTGCTTCTCAGCGGAACCATGTTGCGGAAACTTCTTTCCGAACGCGGCACCATGCCCGATCACTTCGGACGTGAAGAAGTTCTGGAAATCCTGCGTGAATACTATGCAGGTCTTACGGAAAAAGTTGAAATCAAGCTTCACGGTGCTGCAACCGGCAAGTAATTGTTTTTCAACGTAAGTTAGAATCACAAGGGAGGCGTTTTAAAAACGTCTCCCTTTTTTATTTAAAATTTCTTTATGCCAGTGCAAGTTTTTCCCTCCCCGGTTGTTTAATTGTCTGAATCAGGATTTACAGGATTAAAGGATTTGCAGGATTTGTGTCAAGCCGTTCCGACTTGTCGGATTCCGCAGACCGGCAAGAACAGGCTGAACAGTTTCACACATTGTCTGAACCCTGATTTACATGATTAAAGGATTTGCAGGATTTGTGTCAAGCCGTTCCGACTTGTCCGGCAAGAACAGGCTGAACAGCAATCATGAAAATCCTGTCAATCCTGTCAATCCTGTTAATCCTGTTCCAACGGAGGGAAATTTATGCTTTTTTCAGTTTCAGGTATCGAGGTCAGTCCGTGGATTCCGCCTCTTGTCGCCTTTGCCATTTCGCTGTTTACCTCGATGGGCGGCGTATCCGGCGCATTTCTGCTGCTGCCGTTTCAGATCAGCGTGCTGGGATTTAACAGCCCTGCGGTCAGCGCCACCAATCAGGTATTTAATATTGTTGCCATTCCCAGCGGGGTTTATCGCTATATCCGGGAAGGGCGCATGGTATGGCCCCTGACCTGGGTTGTCATTATCGGAACGCTTCCCGGTGTATTTATCGGCGCGATTCTGCGGGTTCAGTATCTTCCGAATCCCCGTAATTTCAAAGTCTTTGCCGGTTTTGTGCTGCTGTATATCGGCATAAGGCTGATGAAGGATTTGCTCAAAAAAAAAGAAGTCGGCAAAAACGGGCTTTCAGCAGAAGAGCAGTTCCAGAAGCTGATGAAGGAATACCGCAAATCCGGCGATCCGAATCAGGAGAAACTGCCCCATGTCATTGTGGAAAAATTCAGCCTGACCCGGATTATTTATGAATTTTACGGACAGCGTTTTGATGTGAATGTCATGGGAATTATGGCATTGAGCTTTGTTGTAGGGATTATAGGCGGCGTTTACGGCATCGGCGGCGGCTCGATCATCGCGCCATTTTTCGTGAGTTTTTTCCACCTTCCGATTTATACCGTAGCCGGTGCGGCATTGATGGGAACATTTGTCACCTCAGTGGCAGGCGTGGTTTTTTATGAGATCATCGCACCGTTTTATCCGAATACGGCTATTGCACCGGACTGGCTGCTGGGTTTCCTCTTCGGCATCGGCGGATTTGCCGGTATGTACTGCGGTGCAAGGCTGCAAAAATTCATTCCCGCCAAAGCAATCAAATGGATGCTGGTCTTCTGTATTCTGTTCCCGGCGATAAAATATATTTGGGAATTTATGTTTTCAGACCGTACAGCGGTTTTTCAAACCGCTGAAACCGCCTGAAAAGCGGTTTTACGGATAACACAGTTTTTGAAAGCGAATTGGTATAAACTGAAAGTTTAGCATTTTACCAAACTTTCAGTTTGTCATCCGGAAGGCAAGAATCAAATTTTTGCACTTCGGGTAAAATCACAGTTTTATAACGATGATTCAATTATGACAGATTCAGACCTCGATTTGATCAAAGCCGTACAAGCCGAATCGTTTTTATCAAAAACGGGGCAGCAGGCTTTTGAGGTTTTGGTGAAGCGCTATCAGCAGCCGCTTTTCAACTTTATTTACAGATATGTCGGGGAGCGTTCTGCTGCCGAAGATTTGGCGCAGGAAGTTTTTCTGAGAGTCTGGCAGGCGGCACCGAGATTCGAGGCGCGGGGAAAAGTTTCAACGTGGATATTCAAAATTGCTTACAATCTTTCAATGAACGAGATAAAACGCCGCAGACGCTATCAGGATTTTTATAAGGGCTTTTGCGATAATATGCGGGCGGAATCGCTGTTTCCCGAACAGCGGGGTTCACGGGAATTGGAACAAGACATCATGCGGGCATTGGCGCAAATTCCTGAAAATCAGAGAGCCGCACTGTTACTACGGGTGAATGAAGATTTTTCTTATAATGAAATCAGTGAGATATTGAATGTATCGCCTGCGGCTGTGGAATCGCTGATTTTCAGAGCGAGAACGAAACTGAGGGAATTGAGAATTGAGAATTGAGAAATTAGCGGCTCGGAGCCGGGAGCGTGAGCGACCGGAGAGAGGTTTTTTACATGAAATGTCAGGATGTTCGGAAAAAAATTTCTGCTTATATGGACGGTGAAAGCGGTGCGGCAATGTCTCATCGTATCAGACAGCATTTGTCCGACTGCGCGGAATGCCGGAAAATATTGCAGGATTTCCAAGAAACAGAGAGCTTTATCAGAAAATTGCCGATATATAGCATATCTCCCGAATTTACACAGCGAGTCATGACTGAGCTTCGGTTTGATAAGGGGACAAAACCTGCATTTGCCCCCAATTTATTGAATCGCATTTTGAATTTTTTTGAAAGTTTTTTCAATCTCTTGGAATCGCCGAAAGCTTCTGCATCAATTGAAGAATTTGCTGATTTTCCGCCCTGTTCTCTTTGCAAAATTTATTTTAAGATTTTGTAGGGATTATACAAAACAAAGCAAAGCCCTGTAGGGGCGGCATACCATATTAAATATCTCACTCCTACGGAGTTCGGGAACACGGGGAGATATTTTTCTGCTACAAATATGCTGCTCCTTCGGAGCTTCACAGCCAATATTTTTTTACAAGCCCCGTAGGGGCGAAATATTTGTAGCAATTATAAAAATTTACCCAGCCCCGCAGGGGCGAAACATCATATCAATCTGCAATTGCTACAAATATGCTGCTCCTTCGGAGCTTGTCGGAATTTTCTGCTATACTAAGTAGATTGAAAATCCCCCCTTGAGGGGGGCAGGGGGTGTTTCCCGCACCGGAAGATTTTCTCCGGATGGCACGGCGCAGACACCCCCCTCAAGGGGGGAATCCGGGCTTTTCGATCTACTGATACTGTCTGTGTATGTCTGTGTGCGTCTGTGGCAGAAAAGGCAAAAGCGGATCATTATACAAATATGACGCTCCTGCGAACTTGTCGGAAACATCCGTGAAACGAGGCTTTAAAAATGATGCTATTATATTTTGTCTGGGGTATTGTTGCAACACTGATTTTTGTGGCGGCGCTGCTGTCTGCCGCGTATCTGCATCTAAAAAAAAAGCGGGAAAAACAGAACGCTGTCAAAGGCTATCTTGATCTAATTCCGGACCTGACAGAAAGGCAGCGTTTGCAGGTTCAGGAAATCCGCCGGACTTTTCTGCCCAAAGTGGAAGATATCAGAAAAAATTTATATGCCTGTCGTGCGGAACTCGCGGAACGTCTGTTTGAAGAACCGGCAGATCGCTCAGAAATCAACGCTGTTGCTCAAGAAATTCTTCGCTATCAGTCCGAGCTGGAAAAAGAGGTGATCGAACATATTCTGGAAGAAAAAGAACTGCTTTCACCTGCACAGAAAAGAAAATTCTATGAGATTATCGTAAAGGAATTTTCCTCCGGCGGGCTTGGGGTGCATGATGTGGGCGGCAGAAAAACGGCACCGCAGGGTTCTGATGCAAGAAAAGGTTGAACATTCTGATAATACTGATTTTATACGCCATATCTGCATCTGATCGTAATGCGTTTGACAGACAGCTTTCGGTATGATAACCTCCTTCCGATTTTTCAGAAAAAGGCAAAAAGTATATCGTCAGTCTGATCGGGAAGGAAAGACATGGAAATTAAAGATTCAAATTCTTTTTTCCTGTAATTTTTCAGGGAAAAACATTTTACGCCTTTGATACGCTGTTGCAGTATTTGCCCTGGTCGTCTTATACACCGCCGGATTTTAAAGCGCACAATTCTCTGATCACCGATCCGGTGAATGTCTTTTATCCTTACTACAGTTTCCTGAAGGAATGCAGCGATGCAGGCACATTCTTTTTTTGGAAATCTTATAATTTCTGCGGCTTACAAATATCTCCCACAGGTCATCTTCCTGCTTTTTTTTCCTACCTTCTCTTTCCCCAGTCAACAGCCCATGATTTGCTGCTCTGGCTTCATCTGTTCGGAGCAGGTCTGTTCATGTTTCTGTATCTTAAAAATATGGGCTTGAACAGCATTCCCGCGCTGATCGGCGCAATATCCTGGATGTTTAACGGCTATGTGATGGTCTGGTTTGAATTTGAAAATGTTATGATTATGGCACCTTCATTGCCGGCTTCTCTTTATTATTCGGAACTTTGGCTAAAAAAAAGAGAAAAACTTTACTGCTTCTGTTTTACTTGTGCAATTGCATTGTCAGTCACAAACGGCAGCGCGCAGTTGAATATTTATCAGCTTGTATTCATCGGATTTTATTTTGTATTCAGATATTTTTCATTGAGAAAAAATTCCGATTTTCAAAAAATCGGCAAAAAGGAACTGCCGATGCTGGGTTTGTCAGTTTTGCTGTTAGTATTGATATGCTCAAGCTTTCTTATCAGACATTTATCTTTGCTTGATGACCCTCATCGCCGTAATTTTTCCTTTGAGGAACTTTATGATAAAACCGGAAAACTCCCGGAAAAATATTTGACTACTTTGATATTTCCTGACTTTTTCGGAACGCCGGCAGGAAATAATATATGCTTCGCTCCCCGAACTAAGAAAACGCAGTCTTATAATAACTACAACGAACTGTGTATATATTCAGGCATACTGCCCCTCTTTCTTGTCTTTGCATGTCTTCCCTATTTGAAAAAAAACGGAAATATATTATTCTATTTCTTTACTGCTGTTATCACCTTGACGATGGCAATGGGAAGCGTTCTTTACTATCCGATGGCTAAATTTATTCCGGGTCTGAATCTTTCCTCTCCGACGCGTATTCTCTACATTTTCGGATTTTCCATGCCTGTCTTGGCTGCAATCGGTGCCGATATTCTGTTATCCGGTGAAAATATAAAAAAACGGGCGATTATCACACTGTGGTCGCTGCTTTCGGGTGCAGCTATAACAATATCTCTTCTTGTCCAAACAGAGGCAGGCGTCAAATGGGCGTCAGATTCTGCTGCTTGGGGAAATTTGAATCAGTATTACAGAATGTTTCAGGAACATTTTGCTCTTTTGTCTCCCGTGATACTGAAACCGCTCGGACTTGCTTTCGTATCATTTCTTTCACTCGGTTCCGCGCTGTTTTACAGGGAAAAAAAATCAAAAACTCTTTTCCTCTTTCTTGCCATACTTATCGTCTCTTATGATCTGATGTCATTCGGCTTGTTCTACAACACCGTATCGCCGAGAGAACTTGAATTTCCTGAAACAGACGCCATTCGATTTTTGAAGAAAGACAAATCGGCATACAGAATCATCACTTACGGAAATTTTATGCACAACAGCCTTGCTCCTTTCCGTATTCAGGACGCGGGCGGATATTCTTCCTTCTACCCGAAACGCTACGGCGAATTTCTGCATCTGAGCCAGAACGGTACTGATATACCCTTTCCTGACGATTTCAGCAGATGGGTTTACTTCAAAAAATTCGGTTCTCCGCTCCTTGACCTTATCAATATCAAATACCTGCTCCTTCCGCCGTCTATGCCGGCGAAGTCTTTGAAACTGAAACTTGTCTATGACGGTGAAATAAAAATATATGAAAATACAGAGGTATTTCCGAGAGCATTCTTTGTTCCGTCATATCAGTTGTGTGAGAGCCGGGCAGAGGCATACAACACAATTGCTTCATACACCGCGTCGGATTTCAGAAAAAAAGTCGTATTGGAATCCCCGCCGCCGAAAGATTTTATAGAGAACAGCAGTAGTAAAACAGAGGCTGAATCTTCGGTTAAGCTGGTTTCTTACACACATGACAGAATAGAAATAGATATTTCAGCCGCTCAGAAAGGCTTTTTAGTCATAAGCGACAACTACCATTCGGAATGGAGAGCAGAAGCAGATAAAGAAGAACTTCCGATTCTGCGATCCAATTATATTATGCGGGCAATTCCGATCAAACAAGGTACACATAAAGTATCGCTTATATTTTCTCCTAAGCTGTTAATATCAGGAGTAATTGCGACTTCCATCGGATGGCTTGCAATAATTCTGCTGATAGCGGTTTCAGCATTTGCTATGAGAAAAAAAGGGTTAGTGGTATAGAAGCAGGTGACGGAGAGATGTCACCCTGAGCGCAGCAGTTGTCACCCTGAGCGCCCCACACTGTCACCCTGAGCGCAGCGAAGGGTCTCGGCATGGAAGAGAGATTCTTCGCTGCGCTCAGAATGACATAAAAGATCGGAAAGATGAGAATAACATCTCCGAATCACTGCTTCTGCACCGCTACCTTTTTTCTGAAAGGGCGGCTGACAATATCCCAAAATTTCATCGGAATTTTCACATAAACTGAAAAGAAGAAGGGAATTTTTGAAATATTGTTGTTCAGATACTGAAAAAATGTATAAATCAGGGATT
>JAIFKL010000381.1:0-844 GCA_020049595.1 Desulfobacteraceae bacterium | reverse complement strand
TAAATCAGGGATTCCGCAGTCTGTTTGGGAAGTCTGCCGTTAAACTCAGGAACTTTTCTGCCTCTTAACTGCTCGAGAAAATAAACAATTTTAATACCGAATTTTTTTCTTTTAAACTGCCCGATTTGAGATAAAATCAGCCTGTCAACAGGCAGTTCGCATATCATATCAATATATTTTTTCTTGCAGGCTTCTTCTATAACGCCGACGGCTTTTTCATTTTTGGCAATCACAAGCGACAAGCCTATCTTATTGTCGAGCATCTCGGGAAGCAGGGGATCGCCGAAACATAAATCTGCATTTTCTCCCACCACATCGCTGCATGTAGTGCATCTATCAGGATTAAAAAAACCGTTAGACCATGTAGTAAAAAAATCTTTCCGATCCAACATATACTCTCTGCCGTCTTTTGTCATGACTGTCAGCTTGCCGGGCCAGCCTTGTGAGCGGAATTTAATATGCTGAACCTCGTCAAGCTCAATCCCGTGCTGCTTCAGCGCGTACCTTGTCACCTGAAGCGTTGCGTTTCTGCCGCAAAAGAGAGAAAATGTGAGAGGAATTTGCGCCTGCAATCGGGGGATGCGCTTTTTGGCGTGAAGTATCCCGTTAATCTGACAGGGAATCCCCACGAATACATATTTTTTGTTTTTTCTCTCTTTGTTCTGCCAGATGTCTCTCACTGCCCGACATGCAGGAACAGGCAAATATTTGGAACCCTGAGCGCTGCGAATTTCTTCGGAAGATGTCGCGATAAAAGTTTTCGGTTCTAAAGGAGATTTTTCATCCAGCTTTGTCACCACTGCGCCGTGTATCTGTTCGGATTCAAGGAGATATTGCAACAGAG
>JAIFKL010000140.1 GCA_020049595.1 Desulfobacteraceae bacterium | reverse complement strand
GGAGAGACCCCCTGCGGAATGAAGTTCACCACCCTTGCCGGTGTCATGGGCGGCGGCGCTTCTTCTCCGGGTTTTGTGGGTCACTCGAAATTCAATATCACCCAGGGTAAGTTCATCAAGGGAGACGGCGGACTTCTCCGCATGGTATGGATGCCCAAGATGCTCAAGGAAGAACTCAAAGAGCGGATTATCAAACGCGGCACAGCTCTGGGATGCCCCAATCTCTATGATATGATCGCTGATGAAACTGTGGGAATCACTGAGGAAGAAATTCTGCCCTTCCTTCAGAAAAAAGGACATCCGGCACTTTCGATGGAACCTCTGGTCGGATAGATGAATTGAGAATTGAGAATTGAGAATTGAGAATTGGAGAGTCGGGAATTGAGAATTGAATTGTCATTCTGAAAGAAGTGAAGAATCTTACTTCTCAATTCTCAATTTCTCAATTCTCAATAGAAAAAGGAGACAATATAGATGGCATTAACCGGTATTCAGATTTTCAAACTGCTCCCTAAAACCAACTGCAAGGAATGCGGCGTTCCCACCTGTCTGGCATTTGCCATGAATCTGGCTTCGGGCAAAGCCGAACTTGACAGTTGTCCTTATGTTTCCGCCGAAGCCAAAGCGCAACTTGCTGAAGCTTCAGCGCCGCCTATTCGTCCGGTTGCAATCGGAAAAGGCGTGCGCGCCTTTACTGTCGGCGGTGAGACCGTACTGTCCCGTCATGAAAAGACATTTTATAATCCCACGGCCTTTGCCGCTCTCGTCGTCGCTGATATTTCCGAAGCGGACCTGACAAAAAAACTGAAAGTGTGGAATGCGTTTCAGTTTGAGCGGGTCGGTCTGAACCTGAGACCCCAGCTTGTCGCGCTCAAAGACACAAAGGGCGATAAAGACGCTTTTGCGAAAAAAGCAAAGCTGATCGCGGAAACTTCAGAATTTAATCTTGTTCTGATGACAGACAAAGCCGATGTGATGAAAGCGGGAATTGAAGCCTGCGGTTTCAAAAAACCCCTTCTCTATGCGGCAACAGCAGCGAATGCAGATGCTTTCGGCGCATTGGCAAAAGAAAGCGGTCTGCCCCTTGCTGTAAAAGCCGATTCCATTGAGGGGTTGGTCGCACTCACGGACAAACTCACCAAAATGGGTTTGAAAGACCTTGTGCTGGATCCGGGTTCCAGAGAAGTCAAAAAAGCATTGGAGGATCAGGTTGCGATCCGCCGCGCCGCGCTCAAAAACGGAAACCGGGCTGTGGGATTCCCCACCATTGTTTTCCCCTGCGAAATGGCTTCCAATTTAGATATGGAAACCGTGATTGCAGGCATGTTTGTGGCCAAATACGGCAGCATCGTCGTGCTTTCCGATTTCACGGGCGAGGGCATTTTCCCGCTGCTGCTGGAACGCCTCAATATCTTCACCGATCCTCAGCGTCCCATGACCGTGGTTCAAGGCATTTATGAAGTCAACAACCCGACAGCCGAGTCGCCTGTGCTGGTGACCACCAATTTTGCACTGACCTACTTTATCGTATCCGGTGAAATTGAAGGCTCCAGGGTTCCCTCATGGCTGCTTGTCAAAGATTCCGAAGGTCTGTCTGTTATGACAGCATGGGCTGCCGGAAAATTTGCCGGCGATGATGTTGGTATGTTCGTGAAAAAATGCGGTATCGCGGATAAAATCAAAAAGACGGAAATTATTATTCCCGGTTATGCGGCTGCAATTGCCGGCGACATGGAAGAAGAACTGCCGGGCTGGAAAGTGACTGTAGGACCCAGAGAAGCCGCGCATATTCCGGCATTTCTTAAAGCGAGATAGAAAAATTGAGAATTGAGAATTGATAATTCTCAATTCTCAATTCTCACTTAAACGGAGGATACATGTTTCTGATTGGCGAAAGTCTGAATGTGATAAACAAAAAGATCGGCAGGGCATACAAAGAAAGAGACCCGAAACCGATTCAGGAAGAAGCTCTTCATCAGAAAAAAATGGGCATGGATTATATTGACATCAACTTGGGACCGGCAAAAAAAGACGGTCATGAGCTGATGCCCTGGGTGGTTCAGACCGTTCAGGAAGTCGTTACAGATATTCCGCTGGCATTGGACACTTCCAATGTTGACGCCATCGAGGCTGCACTCAAAGTTTATAAACCCACGCCCCGCCCCCCGCTGATTAACTCGATTATGTGCCGTCCCGAGCGCTATGAAAAAATGATTCCTATTGCCGCCAAATACAATGCGGATTTTATCGCGCTGATGTGGGGTCCCGAAGGCTTGCCCCGGGATGAAAATGAACGCGCCGCGCTCTGCGTGGAACTGCTTTATGCGGCAAATGAAGCCGGCATCGCGAATGAAAGAATCTGGGTGGACGGCATTGTGACGCCTGTGAACATTCAGCAGCCTCACCTGCGGATTGTCCAATATTTCCAACGGTCCGCCGGTTCATCTGCGCCCGATTCTGAATCAGACCTACATGGTGATGCTGGAAAAATACGGTATGTATTCGGTTATTTCGGACCCGCTGGATGAAAAGCTGACGGAAATCGCCAAAGGCAAACGTCAGGACATTGTTGACCTGATTTACAGCATGGTCGGCGATGATGAACCCGCAGTGGGCGGCAAAGATGTGAATATCGCCGGTCTTTCCAAAGAAATGCAGGAATACGCCAAAACCGTGAATGTCATTCTCGGGAAAACGCTGTATTCCGATTCATGGCTTGAAATATGATGAAAGAAAGGTGAGAGGTTAGAGGTTCGGGGTTCGGGGATTTACCCCTGACCTCTCACCTCTGACCCCGAACCTGTGAAAAACAAATGCCACGTATTGACGATTATATAAATGCGAAAAAAATTTCGGTAGAGACGCTTTCGGCGATGTCATTGAAGGAGATTGCCCGGCGTGCGGAATTTGAGACATCAGGAGACAATCTTTTGCGGATTCCTTTTCTCAACCGGGTGTATCGGGTCAGTTTTCCTGATTTTCAGTTTCAGGATGAGACAGAAGCGGCAAAAGAAGTTCCGCTTCAGGAACAGGTTATTATCCTTCATTATCTCATCGGTACCCGCAGCGCGCCTGAATTAAGCAAAAATTGGATTGCTTACAGAGAAATACCGGGCGCGTCTTTTTATTTCAGCGCGTTTGTGAAAAGAGCCATTGATCCGCTCAAAAAAGTCTTCGGACAGAATACAGCCGGACTTGTAAAAGCAGCGGCAAAGCTTGACGGCAAAGCCATTGACGCGGGAAATGCCGGTTTTGAGTTCAAGCCCTTGCCGAAAGTGCCGCTGCAAGTCATTCTCTGGGAAGGAGATGAGGAATTTCCGCCCGAGGCAAACATTCTTTTCAATGACAATGCAGGAGAAATCCTGTCTCCCGAAGATGCGGCATGGATTGCCGGAATGCTGGTTTACAGACTCATATCCGTCAGCTTTCAGTAAAAACCGCTTTTTTTTTGCCACGAATTGCACGACCAATCTTATAAAATAGGCTTTGCCACGAATTGCACGAATTGTTTCACGAATAAAACACACGACCAATCTTATAAAATAGGTTAAAAAAAATAACTTCGTGCTTTATTCGTGGAGTCATTCGTGTTCATTCGTGTCAAAAAATTTGCCGCACTTTTTTTCTTGACATAAGTTCTCAAAACCGATAAAGAGAATTTATTATTTTTTCTAAAAGGGTGTGATGACAAAGTGTCATCACAGGCATGACGGATGGTCGGGCCACCATCCGGATAATTTTTTATTTTTATCCGGAGGCGGTTTTATGCCGAAATCTTCAAAAGAGAAACTCTCTGACTCAAATCCCCCTCATTTTAATGTCCCGTCACAGGAAACCGGCTTTCTGGCGATACTGATACGGATTTTCTGGATGATGATAGGGAATATGGCGCTGGGTCTTTGCGCTGTATTTATCACAATCAACAGCATTCCTTATTTCTCGGTTTATGATTTTATCTATTGGATAATTGTCGTGATGCTGATAACTGCCCGTTATATAGACGTTAAAAAACTGAAGGGGCTGACTGCTGACGGTGATCCGGCAACAATTGCCCACTGGCGCAGACACACAGTCCGGCTGGTTCTTGTTTCGCTGCCTCTGTGGATTGTTTCGCACAGTCTGGGTTCTCTGATGAATTGAAAATTGAAAATTGAGAAGTGAGAAATAAACAATTCTCAATTCTCAATTCTCAATTTTCAATTCTCAATTCTCAATTTTCCGCTTGCCGCGTCTTCCAATGTCTTTCGGATTTCCGGGAAACGGGCGATGATATTTTTATACTTTCGCGGAGAGCATCCGTCAATCACATACGCGCTCAGAAGCGGAAAAATAATGCTGTATTCTCCCCAAATCTGCACCAATTTCTCGTTATCCGCAGAACGGTATTTTCCCCATGTGACCGCTTCGCCGAAAGTACAGCCGGACAGACTTCCCTCACGCTCTGCCGCGGTTCCGATCTGAAGCCCCCTGTCAGCCCCTTCAAAGGCGATGGAAAGAATCTGACTGATGGTGGGTCCGGTCTGCTGAATGAAATTTTTGGGTCCTCCGCCGCCGAGTTCCACAAAGCCTGTGCCGCCTGCCGAAAATGCGACGGCTGCGGAATCCAGCACATCTTTTCTGCCCGAAAACACCACCGGAAAGCCTTCCCTGTGGCAGCGGGCAAGATTCATGGCAATCGAATGATTGGTGAATGAATCCCAGAAGATCGGAACGCCGATTTTTGCGGCTGTCGCGGTCAGGCTTCTTTCAGGATGCGGCGCCTTTTCGTTCACCCACAGCCCGAGCTGATAATTAAACTCCCAGCTTGCCGAACCTTCTGCGGAAAAAGTATGATGCCGTTCCCTGACAAATCGGCGGATGATTTCATCCTGGGCTTCAAGGGTTTCTTTTTCCCGGATGCCGATGTCATAAATGCGGGTATCGCCGTGTTTTCTGAGCAGATCGTCGTCCCAGTGCGGATGAATGGCTTTGACCGGCAGATCAAAGGCAAAATGAAGATCATGGTAGATTTGTGCGCCGGTGGAGCAGATCACATCAAAGAAACCGGCTTCTAAAAGCGAAATAATCATTCCGCCCATGCCGCCTGCAATACCGGCGCCGGCAATACCGAGCCAGATCGTGTCGTTTTCACGGATCATAAGCCTGAAAAGTTCTGCGCCCCGGTAAACATTCCGGGCTTCAAAGCAGGTTTGTCCCATATATTGAACCAGTTCCGGCACCGACATATTCTGTCTGAGCGGCTGCGGAATAATATCCGGTGATTTGCAAAATAATGAATCGTGTTTCATGAATTTGACCTCAGATTTACAAGATTGAAAACACAGCAGACCCTAAGGGGATTTTTAAAACCCTGGTGGGTCTGTGACACTTTTTATGTTTCAATATCATAATCATGTTATTTTTTCAAACAGGATTATACATGATTACCAGGATTATACATGATTAGCGGTAAAAAAAATAACCACGAAGACACCTGTGTTCATTCGCTGCTTGAAACTTTCGGCATCCGCCATCTTGTGTCAGCACCCAGCGATTGCAGGATTTCAATCCCTTTTTCCATATTACGCCCCGCATTTTCCGCGCTGTGGGAGTCGTCGCCCGGCACCACGGCAATGCCCAATTCCAAAGCCCGGCGCAGAATCGCCCGGGAAATATACGGCTCGCTTGCACCTTTGGACAAGGCTCTGAGATTGAAATCAAGAATAAGATCAAGGTCTTTGATACATTGCAGATTCCGTTCAATGCGTTTTTGAATCAGCGGTTTTTCGATACGGGTCCGATAATCAGGATCAAAGATTCGGATGAGATCAAAATGTCCCACAACTGCCGGATGCAGTGCGTTTATCATCTCGTATTGCAGATCGAAATATCGGCAGAAAAGCTCGTCGTTTCCGCCCGCAGCAACGACAGCCTGCTCATAATCTGCCGGCGAGCAGTCAAATCCGATGTCATTGACATGATGCACAGAACCGACAATATAATCGGGCTGAAATTCGGCGATAAGTTTTTTGATAAAAGCCTCGGACCCGCTGCATGTTTCTGTTTCGAATCCCGCAAGGATTTTTACAGAATCCGAGTATTTTTTCTGCAAGCGCCTGCATGTTGACATATACATGCCGAAGTGATAATAAAGCGTTTCGGCATTCAATCCCGCGGCTTTCTGATCCGCATACAGAAAACGGTCATCCGGGGGCGGAATATGCTCTGTGATACCGACCCAGACAAATTTTTTTTGGATATAGGCGGCGATGATGTCTTCGAGAGAATCCTGTGCGTGCTGACAGAATTCGCCGCTGTGTCCGCCGTGAACAGAAACAAAATCCGGTGCTTTCATAATGAAAAATCATCCTTGATTTTTGGCAGCATGGCTGAAGAAACCGAGTTTTTTCAAAAAACTCAGTTTCAGCAAGATAGCAGGAACAAAAGCACTTGTCAAAAAAACAGGTTAAAATACCCTTCGTAGAACGGGTTTTAAACCCGTTCCACATTTTTCGTACAAGGCACCGTAGGGGTAAGCCCCCGTGCTTACCCTGTGTTTCGTGTGTTCCCGTGTGTTCGGCGTTCAGGGCAGCCGCAGGGGGCAGCCCCTACGGATTTTTGCGAACTTTGCGCCCTTTGCGCCCTTTGCGAGAGATTCAAAACAATGTCATCTTTCAAATTGATTTCAGATATGGTGCCCAAAGGCGACCAGCCTGCTGCGATAGAATTGCTGGCGCACAATATCCTTTCCGGGCATCCGCATCATGTCCTTCTCGGTGTCACAGGCTCCGGCAAGACATTCACCATCGCCCATGTCATCGCAAAAGTGCAGAAACCCGCGCTGGTCATTGCCCCAAACAAAACCCTTGCCGCGCAGCTTTACAATGAATTTCGGCAGCTTTTTCCCGAAAATGCCGTGGAGTATTTTGTCAGTTATTACGACTACTATCAGCCCGAAGCCTACATGCCTGTCACCGACACCTACATACAGAAAGATTCCGCCATCAACGAAATGATAGACAAAATGAAGCATTCCGCGACCCGGTCCGTGCTTTCCCGCCGGGATGTGATTGTGGTGGCGAGCGTTTCCTGCATCTTCGGACTCGGCGCGCCGGAGGATTATCTCGGCATGAGAATTGCGCTTGAAAAGAATACGGAACTCAGCCGGGACCGGCTGCTGAAAAGATTTGTGGAAATGCAGTATGAGCGCAATGATCTTGATTTTCACCGGGGCCTGTTCCGGGTCCGGGGCGACCGGGTGGAAATTTTTCCTGCGTATGAACAAGACAAAGCCATCCGCATCGAATTTTTCGGAGATGAAATCGAGAGCATAGCGGAAATTGACCCGCTCAGAGGCAATGTTATCAGACAGTTGAATGCTGTTTCTGTGTTTCCGGCAAGTCATTTTGTCACTTCCAAAGACCGGCTTTACAAGGCAATTGAGCGCATCAGACCGGAATTGCAGGCGCAGATTGAATATTTCAGAAATGAAAACAAGCTGATAGAAGCGCAGCGCATCGAGGAGCGCACGAATTTTGATCTGGAAATGATGCTGGAAATCGGCTACTGCAACGGCATTGAAAATTATTCCCGTCACTTGACAGGTCGTAACCCGGGACAGCCGCCCCCGACGCTGCTCGATTATTTTCCTGATGATTTTCTGGTCTGTATTGATGAAAGCCACATTGCCCTGCCCCAACTGCGGGGCATGTACGAAGGCGACCGTTCCCGCAAGGAAACGCTGGTAAAATACGGGTTCCGGCTGCCGTCCGCTATGGACAACCGCCCCCTGAAATTTGACGAATTTGCGTCAAGAGTGTCTCAGGCAGTGTATATCTCCGCAACCCCTGCGGATTACGAATTGGAAAAAGCAAAAAACACGCTGGCGGAACTGATTGTAAGACCTACGGGGCTGCCGGATCCTGAAATTGAAGTTCGGAAAGCAGAGCATCAGGTGGATGACCTGCTTGAAGAAATTCACAAACGCATTGCCGAAAAGGAAAAGGTGCTGGTCACGACGCTGACCAAGCGCATGGCTGAAGACCTCAGCGAATATTACGCGGAATTAGGCATAAAGGTTCGCTATCTTCATGCGGACATCAGCACGCCGGAACGTACTGAAATTATCCGTGATCTGAGAACCGGCAAATTTGATGTGCTGGTGGGCATCAATCTGCTCAGAGAAGGGCTGGACATTCCCGAAGTTTCGTTAGTTGCAGTGCTGGATGCGGACAAAGAAGGCTTTCTGCGTTCTGCCCGCTCTCTGATTCAGACCTGCGGCAGAGCCGCACGGCATCTTCACGGCAGGGTGATTTTTTATGCGGATACGGTGACCAAATCCATGAAACAGGCAATCGCTGAAACCGGGCGCCGCCGCGAGATTCAGAAGGCATATAACCGCAGACACGGCATCACGCCGGAGAGTATTCGCAAAGACATTGTTTCTGTGTTTGATGTTGTGCATGAAACACAGACAGCAGCGCAAAACATGGCGGCGGAAATTGTTGCAAAATATCGGACAGCGGAAAACCCGCCCCGGCTCAAATCCGATATGAAATCCGATATGCTATCTGATTTAATAAAGGACCTTGAAAAAGAGATGAAACAGGCGGCAAAAGACCTTGAATTTGAGAAAGCCGCCGCGATTCGGGACAAGATGAAAGAATTGAGAATTGAGAATTGAGAATTGAGAGTGTTTATCAGACATTTTCGGAAATAAAAAAAAAGTTCTCGCAAAGGGCGCAGAGGAATGGAATGTAGAGCGATTTTTCAAATCGCTTTGAAGCGAATTAAAAATTCGCTTTACTTTGCGCTCTTTGCGGTCTTTGCGAGAGATTTGCTGATTATTTCCGAAAGTGTTTATTTCTCAATTCTCAATTCTCAATTCTCAATTCTCAATTCTCAATTCTCAATTACAACCGATGGAACAAATCCGCTCACTCGAAAAAGAACATCATTTCATATCTGCCGTATTGGACACCCTGGGCGCATTGCTGGTCGTGCTTGACAGACAGGGCAGGGTGGTTCAGTTCAACCGGGCATGTGAGGAAATTTCCGGCTATGCTTTTGAAGAAGTCAAAGGCAAATATATCTGGGACCTGTTTCTGGTTCCCGAAGAAGTCATGCCCCTCAAAGCGGTTTTCAACGACATCACAGACCGGCGATTTCCCAACAGGCATGAAAACTGGTGGATCACAAAAGAAGGAAACCGCTGTCTGATTGCCTGGTCCTCCACCGCGTTGAGCGATGAAGCCGGACAGCTTGAATACGGCATCTGGGTCGGCATTGACATTACACGCCGAACCGAAATGGAAGAAGAGCTTCGTGCCGGCGAAGAACGCTACCGCGCCCTGATTGAAAACGTCAAAGAAGGCGTCGCGCTCATTGCCGATAAAAAACTGCTTTTTGTCAACGGCGCTTTTGTGAAAATATTCGGATACGCATCAGCAGACGAACTGATCGGAAACCATGTCAGCAGCCTTGTTGACAGCACGTTTGAGGCAAAATTCGCCGAATTTCTGAAAACCGCTACGGACAGGAAATCATGGGGACTGGCTTTCCGGGGCAAATGTCTTGCCAAAGGCGGAAGGGAATTTTGGGCGGAAATCCTCAGCAGTGTGATCCGCCGCAACGCCGAACCCGCCATTCTCATCACGGTCCGGGATGTGACAGAAAATATGCTCTGGGAACAGACGGTCATGCAGGAAGCCGAATATTTCCGCTCCGAAAACGTCAAACTCAGATCATCTATCGGCGAGCGCTACCGCTTATGCAATATCATCGGCAAAAGTCCTGCCATGCAGCTGGTTTACGAACTGATTCTCAAAGCGGCCTCCACCGACGCCAATGTCATCATTCTGGGAAGATCGGGCGCAGGCAAAGAACTGGCTGCCAGAGCCGTCCACGACCTGAGCGAACGCTCGGACAAAGCATATATTCCCGTCAACTGCGGCGCCATCTCCGATAATCTCATCGAAAGCGAATTTTTCGGACATAAAAAAGGCGCATTTACGGGCGCGCACGCCGACAAACACGGATACCTGCACGCCGCAGACGGAGGAACGCTTTTTCTTGATGAAATCGGCGACATCGGGCTGATGATGCAGGTCAAGCTTCTTCGGGCAATTGAAGGCAACGGATACATGCCCGTGGGCGACAGCAAAGTCCGATTTTCCGATGTCCGTATCATTTGCGCCATGAACAAAGACCCTTTGGAGATGATGAAAAAGGGACTGATGCGGGAAGATTTTTTTTACAGAATCAGCGTCATTCCCATCAGGCTGCCGGACCTCAAAGACCGCCGGGAAGACATTCCCCTGCTTGCACAATATTTTCTGGATAAGTACAGCCGCGACGGGTTGGTGCAGCAGTTGCCCGCAAACTTTATGGAAATGCTGTCAAACTATGACTGGCCCGGAAATGTCCGGGAACTTCAGAATGTACTGCAGCGATTTCTGACGGTCAACTCTTTGGATGCGCTGGCATTTCCCGGTTCTGATCTGAAATCACAGCCATCTGTCTCTTACGGCGATGCTGCTGTTGCGGATATGCGGCAGGACGGTTTCGATTTTCAGGCGGCAATGGAAAATTTTGAGAAAAAAATCATTGTCGGCGCGCTGGACGCTGTGCGCTGGAACAAAACAAAAGCAGCGGCAATGCTGGGGATTTCCCGAAGATCGCTTTTCAGAAGGATGAAAAAACTGGGCGTTTGAAGCCCGAATCGGGCGTTTAAATTACATAACAAATATTCTTTTATATTAAGAAACATTTACTCCTGTATGCAGTTTCTGAGATGGGCGGATTCCGCCCGTAAACCGCGCTTGTTATTTCTCGCATCTGATTTTAGCCGGGGCGCTAAGAGCGCAAAGTAAAACCCATCAGAGTCTCTGACACGGAAGGCGGCTTTTATTTTTTGACAGCGAACGGGTATTATTCATTACGGCATAAATATTGCATATTTTTTAAGCAGGGTGGGCAAATCCCGCCTCAAGGACAGAGATTCAAGGAGGTGATTTGCATGGCGCTTGATCCCGCAGTAAAAAAAAATTGGGCAGAAATCCAGAAAAAATTTGATTTTCCGGTCAATGCTATCGGTGTTAAAATAAAACCCGACGATAAAAAAACCTTAAAAGTCTGGAAAGAAGAAGGTATTGAAAATTTTATGAAAAAATAACAGGATTTACAGGATTATACAGGATTTACAGGATTTACAGGATTTACAGGATTAAAGGATTATACAGGATTTGTTTTTGCAAATATTGCCGTTTCTTTATAAATACAAAACTCTGGTAAATACCTTCCTGATCTCTTTCACTGCCCCCGGCTTTATCCGTTCAACAGCCTTACTTATATTGTTCCCTGACAGTACCGGAAATTTCAATCTGTAAAAGAACGGCGTTCCCCTGCAAATCTGTCTTGACTCTTTGATATAAAATCTGTATATAAATTGAAAATTGAGAATTGCCTGTTTATAAAAACAGGTTATAAAAACAGGCTTCTCAATTCTCAATTTCTGCATTCACCTAACGGGTAGGGATTTTCCAAGTTGAAGACGATTCTGGTCGTAGATGACGATAAAATGATCCTCCGTCTGGCAACGGAGGCGCTCAAAGATTACGGCGAAGGCTACAACGTGATGACTGCAATGAACGGCAAGCAGGCATTGCAGATACTGAGCGCATCCGCCGTGGACCTTGTCATAACGGACCTCAAAATGCCTGTGATGGACGGCTATGAACTGCTGACCCACACCGGCAGGCATTACCGCAATATTCCGATTATCGTTATGACCGGTTTCGGTTCACGGGAAATCGCCAAACAGCTCAAACAGAAAGGCGTACTGCATTATATTGAAAAGCCTTTTGAAATCAATGTGCTGAGGGAAAAAATCGCCGACGCTTTTGCCGCAGGCTCCAAAGGCTTTATACACGGCTTCACACTGGCAAATTTTCTTCAGGCTGTGGAAGTGGAGCAGAAAAGCATCACGCTTCGCATAAAATCAAAACGCCGGGTGGGCTATCTGCATCTCCACGAGGGAGACCTCATAGATGCTGAAACCGATCCGGGAACCTGCAAGCCCCTTTCCGGCGAAGATGCCGCCCTTGAAATCCTGTGCTGGGATGACGCCAATATCGAAATTCAGACCATACAGAAAAAAGACAGAAAAATCGCCTGCGGTCTGATGCAGATATTGCTGGAAGCCTCCCGGCGCAAAGATGAAAAAACTGTCGTTTCCCAGACTCAGGACGAGGTGCTGGATGATGCCGTCCGGCTGGCAGAAGGGCATCACTTTAAAGAGGCGCAGTCCATGATTGCCGGTTTTCTGAAAAACTCCCCGCGCAACCCCCGGGGCTGGCTGTGGTGTTCCCGCATCGTCGTCAACCTCAAATCCGTCGAGGCTTTTCTCGGCAATGCGGCAAAGCTTTCGCCATGCGATCCCGATGTCATAGAAGACCTGGCAAAACTGAAACTTGCCAAAGCCGTCTGTTCCAAGCCGGGTGCCCCAGAGCCGGTTTTGCGCCGATGTCCTTTCTGCTGGTGTCCCTTGGAAGCCAAATCATTGCAGTGTTATTACTGCAAAGCGCATCTGATGATCCATCATGAGTTTTTCAACGCGCCCAAAGAAGCCAATCACGAAATTATGGAAAAAGCCGTGGAAAGATATATGCGGGTGATCGGCAGAGAAAAAAATATCAACGCCTATTATTATCTGAGCCTCGCGCATCTCAATTTGGAACATTGGGAAGAAACCCTGAATCTGTTGCACAAAACCGTCAAATTGGACCCGGAAAAGACGGTATTTTCGGATCAGCTTCGCCGGCTCCTCAACCACATGGCATTGGAATCTTCCACCGACAGCTTTGAAAAATCTCTTCCTGATCCCCAATCCCCCCCGGATGCGGAAGCGGAACTCAAGTCCGGTCAGCCTGCGGCAAAGAAAAAAATATTGGTGGTGGAAGACAGCCCCACCACCCGGAAAGTCATCAGCATCACGCTGGGACAGCGGGGTTATGAAATCATGGAGGCAAGAGACGGATTAGAAGCCCTGAGCCGTCTGAGCGAGGAAAGGCCCGATCTGATTCTGCTGGATATTATCCTGCCGAAAATGGACGGATACAAGATACTTTCCATCATCAAAGACAATACGCTGTTTTCGGAAATTCCGGTCATCATGCTGACCAGCAAAGACGGAATGATAAACAAGTGGAAAGGAAAGCGCGCCGGTGCGGATGCCTATCTGACCAAACCCTTCAAACCGGAAGTATTGGTTGAGACCATAGAGAAATATTTACATGATTATACATGATTATACATGATTATACATGATTATACATGATTATACATGATTTACAGGATTATACAGGATTAATCATGGTAATCCTGTATAATCCTGTATAATCCTGTAAATCCTGTAAGGAGATCATCATGAGCAAAGTTAAAATTCTGGTAGCGGATGACAGTCCCACCCATCTGAAAATAGTGACCGGCCCCCTCACAGACGCGGGATACGAAGTGATAACGGCTTCGGACGGAGAAGAGGCGATTCGGAAAACGGAAAGCGAAAAACCGGCAGTGGCGGTTTTGGATGTTGTAATGCCCAAAATCAACGGTTTCAAAGTTTGCAGGCATATCAAAAGTTCTCCCGGAATGTCTGCCATCAAGGTCATATTATGCACCAGCAAAAATCAGGAAAGCGACAAATTCTGGGGAGAGAAACAGGGCGCAGATATTTATATGGCAAAGCCCTTCCAGGAGAAAGATTTACTTGACAATATTGCCCGACTGCTCAAAAAGTAGAACGGGCGCTCAGGGACAGGGAGCAGGGGACAGGGGGCAAGTTGCAGGGGACAGGTTTTCAGTTTCAAGTTTTCAGTAAACCTGCAACCTGAAAACATTTCACTTCCGAAAGGACAGTATGAATTCGGATATTTCACTGGAACAGTTGATTGCCGAACTTGATGCGGAAGCGGTACCAGATATGGCGGGGGCATCCGAAGCGCAAAATGACCTGATCTCAGACCGGGGAACTGCCGACAGACATAAACAGTACATCACTTTTTTTCTCGATGAAATTTTTCTGGCTGCTCCGCTTTCATCAGCTTCGGAAATCGGCAGGGAACCCGCAGTCACACCCCTGCCCAATCTTCCGGAATGGATACTGGGACTCAGCAACATCAGGGGAGAAATCATTTCCATAGTTGATCTGAAATCATTCATGGGACTTCCGGCGCACGGCTTTAAAAAAATCCGCCGCTTTATTGTCATACACGACAGACACATAAAAGTGGGTATAGTCGTTGACAGAATCGCCGGCATTTTTTCTTTGTCGGGCAAAGAAGAAAAGGCGGGCAGCCCGTATAGTGATACCGGAGCAATTTCCGGCTTCATTTCCGCAGTCGTCCTGCCGGGTCCGGAACTTGCGAATGTCTCAGGCAGAAGCAGACTGTTAAATATTCTTGATGCGGAAAAACTTTTGAACAGGATTAACAGGATTTGACAGGATTATACAGGATTATACAGGATTATACAGGATTATCATGATTAATCCTGTATAATCCTGTATAATCCTGTATAATCCTGTAAGGAGCAGGATTGAACAGGATTTAAGGATTGACCGGATTGTCGCTCGCTGAAAACACAGGGAACATGATAATCCTGTAAAATCCTGTAAAATCCTGTAAAATCCTGTAACAGACTATGCCGAGATCGTCTGACAGAGAAATTGTTCAGGGATATATTGAAGAGGTAAAGGCATATATTCCCTCACTGATATCCGGACTCGAAGCGATGAGGGGCACTTCTCCGAAACAGGAGCATGTCCCCGGTCCCGAGCCGGAAGTCCTTGAAGAAATTCACAGATTGGTACACACCGTCAAAGGCGCATCCGCTATGGTCGGCATATACGGATTAAGCTATATCGCCTCCCAGATGGAAGATGCGCTCGATGAAATCATCGCCGGAATCCGTGTTTTCACAGATGAGGATTTTCGGGTCATGTCAGGCACGGTAGAACATTTTCAGACCTATTGCAGGGATTTTCTTGAAAAAAGTGTGGATTCACGGCAGTTGCTCACAGAAACCGTGCTTGCATTCAGACGGCTGCGGAAATTGCCCCCCGAAGAAGATGAAAATATCTTGCAGAAACTCCGGGATATTGTTCCCGAACATGAAGGGGGAAACACAGACGATACCCTGGAAAATCCCGAACCTTCGGAAACACTGAAATCGGAAATGCCTCGTAGGGAAAGTTTTTCAGTTTCCGACTCCCTGCATATCCCAGAACTCAATGAAGATGAAGTCTCTCTGATGGCGCTGTTAGATGAGGTCCCGGAGCCGGATACAGAGGAAAACATCAGTCCTCAGGTTTTCCCGGAAATGACCGCAGACAGGGGCAAAGAATTTGCCGGATTACAGTCCCGGACAGAAGAAAACAGTGCATCTCCGCTTTCCCGTGAATTTCTGGAAAGCTTTTATGAAGAAGCCGAAGAACATTTTCAGGATATGCGGGTTTCTTTAAAAATTCTGGAATCACAGATCACAGCCCCGGTCCCCGTCTCCGAGAGTTGCAGGGAAATTATCCGCCGGATCAGGCAGTCTGTCCATACACTCAAAGGCGCATCATCGGTTCTCCGACTGATGAATATTTCTGCATATTCCGGAAGGGTCGAAAATTTTTTAGACTGGCTCTGTGAAACAGCACCGGAAATAACGCCTGAAACGGTATCCGTGCTTGCAGAATCCGCCGATCTGCTGGAAGCTGTTGTCGCTGACCCTGACCGGGGGATGATACAGAAGGAAAAATCGCTCAAAGCCAGATATAAGGAAAGGGGTGAGGGGACACAAGACGCACCCCTCACCGCTGACCTCGAACCTCTGACCCGTTCGGTTGAGCGCACGTCGAAGCCCCGAAGCGATTTCACAGAGATACCGCCTGAACTGCTTGAAAGTTTTTATGAAGAAGCAGAAGGGCATTTGCAGGATTTGGGGCGTTCTCTCGGCATTCTTGAATCTCAGGTGAGCATTCCCTGTCCGATATCTCCCGAACACAGGGAAATCATACGTCAGATTCGGCGTTCTGTCCATACGCTGAAAGGGGCTGCTTCGGTGATCGGAGTTGCCAATGTCTCCTCTTTTGCCCACAGTGCGGAAGACCTTTTGGACTGGCTCTATGAAACATCTCGGGAAATCACGCCGGAAATTATAGCCGTACTTGCGTCGTCTGCCGATCTTTTGGAAAGCCTTGTGGCGCATCCGGAAAATGCACATGAGCCTGAAGCCCTTGCACTGCGGGAGAAATTCGGGAGAATAACGGACAGGGGTGAGGGGTCAGGAGTCAGGGGTGAGGGGACACAAGACGCACCCCTGACCTCTGACCTCGAACCTCTGACCTCTGTTCCCCCCCCGCTGTCCCCTCCCCGCTCAACGCTGCGAGTCAGCATGGACCGGCTTGACGAAATGTCAGCGCTGTCAGGCGAACTCACGATTGCGCTCTCTGCATACGATCAGGGAATGGACGCATTCAGGAATGCGGTCAGCGAGCTTGATCTGGCGCGGGAGCGTCTGAAAGACATTGCCCGTGACATGGAAATCGGCTATGAGGTCAGGTCACTGGGGCGTCTGACCTCATATAACTCTGATTTCAGCAGGGGCAGGGCAGGGAGTTTCCCCGCAGTTGCCGGCACCGGCATAACGGCTCTCTCTTCTGATTTCATATCTGATTTCAGCACAAGGCCCCGCACATTCGAGGATTTTGACACGCTGGAGTTGGACAGATATTCCGAACTGAATCTGATTATCCGCACGCTGAACGAGAGCGCCGTTGATGTGGGCGCGATCAGCACGCAGTTGGCTACGCTTCACAGCGAATTTGACGGCAATATCACGCGTCAGCGGGTCCTCCTCGGCGAGCTTGCCGGCAAAATGATGCGGATACGCATGACGCCCATGCAGACGATCAGCAGCCGCCTGCGCCGGACCGTCAGGGATGTTTCGGCAAAATTAGGAAAAAACATCCGGCTTATCATCGAAGGCGAAGATATTGAATTGGACAGGGAAATATGGGAAAAGATGACGGATCCGCTCATGCACCTGCTCAGAAACGCTGCCGATCACGGCATAGAATCCCCGCAGCAGCGACGGCTTGCCGGAAAACCCCCCGCAGGCATTTTGAAACTGGCGGCTTCCCGTGAGGGAAATCAGGTGGTCATCCGTATTTCCGACGACGGCGCGGGACTCAATCGGGAAGCCATCAGAAAGACAGCACTCCGATTCGGCTTTTCGGAAAAATCTGCGGCAGACATGTCGGAAGAAGAACTGTATTCGCTGATTTTTCTGCCCGGTTTCAGCACCCGCAGAGAAATCAGCGAAATTTCGGGCAGGGGCATCGGCATGGATGTGGTGAAGCAGAATATCGGCGAACTCAAGGGGCTGATCCGGGTATTTTCGCAGGAAGGTGTATTCACCCGCTTTACGGTCCGCATTCCCATGACGCTGGCTGTTATACGGGGGCTTCTGTTTACCGCGGGCGGACATAAATATGCACTTGCGCTCAATGAGATAAAAGAGATCATCCGAATCAGTCCTGACGACGTGATTGCCGGCCCCCCGCAGGAAACGGTAAAAATTTCTGATGAGATACTGCCGCTTTATCACGGGGCAGCGCTGCTGAATATAGGGAAGGGGTCAGAGGTTCGAGGTTCGAGGTCAGAGGTCAGTTCACCTCTCACCCCCCTTATCGTTGTGGTCGTCAGAGCTTCCGAGCGGAATGCTGCGCTGGTCGTTGACACGCTGGAGGGTCAGCGGGAAATCGTCATTAAAAGCATGGGAACGCATCTTCGTTATGTAAAAGGGGTGTCGGGCGTTACCGTCATGGGAGACGGCAGCGTGGTCCCGATACTCAACTGTTCGGATTTGTTCACGTCCGGGCAGAGGTCAGAGGTCAGAGATCAGAGGTCAGCCCCCTCACCTCTCACCCCTCACCGGATTATGATAGTGGATGATTCGGTGAGTATCCGTCAGGTGGTTTCGAGACTGATGGAGGAACAGGGATGGACCGTGCAGACGGCAAAAGACGGGATAGATGCGTTGGAAAAATTAAGGGAGAGCCTGCCTGATCTGATCGTGCTTGACATAGAAATGCCGCGTATGAACGGCTACGAATTTTTAAATGCGCTGCGGATACAGCCTGCATACATGGATATTCCTGTTATCATGCTCACCTCAAGGGGGGTTGCAAAGCATCGTGACAAAGCCCTGTCGCTCGGGGCAAAAGGCTTTATTGTAAAGCCCTATAACAATGAAGAATTTATCGCTCTTATTAAGAAGGAACTACCGGCGCGGGCGGGCCTGTAATCCTGTATAATGAAAAATTGAGAATTGAGAATTGAGAATTGAGAATTGAGAATTGAGAATTGAGAAGCGGGTCCGGACAAAAGGGGTCAAATCCGGCTCCGCCTGTAATCATGTACAATCATGTACAATCATGTATAATCATGTATAATCATGTACAATCATGTACAATCATGTACAATCATGTACAATCATGTACAATCATGTACAATCATGTACAATCATGTACAATCATGTACA
>JAIFKL010000021.1 GCA_020049595.1 Desulfobacteraceae bacterium | reverse complement strand
TAATAATGAGTTGGGCAAATTCGGAAGGTAGGAAAGACGATATGAAACTGAGGGTTACTCGTGATAAAAAATGTGTCCGTTTTGTGGCTGAAGGTGATATTGATGAACGGGGCGCGGATATTCTCGATAAGCACTTTCAGGAATTGGATAAAAAAGAAATCGGCGAATTCGTGCTGGATTTAAAAAATGTTGACTATATCGGCAGTTCCGCCATAGGACAGTTGATTCTGTTTTATAAAAAATTAGCCGAAACCCGAGTCAAAATGCGGATTGAAAATGTCTCCAAAGATATTTATAATCTGCTTTTAGATTTGGATATAGACAAACTCATCACCATCTCCAAATATTAGGCGGAACGGGTAGGGTGGGCAGCGTTAGACTGAGCGGCAGTTGAGCCTGTCGAAACTCACGCCGAAGTCAAGCTGCCCACCCTACACACTCAATTTTCAATTCTCAATTCTCAATTCTCAATTCTCAATTTTTATGATGCCCCGAAAGCGCTGCATGGATGACAGAAAGCCTCAGACCTGCCGTATTTCATATCCGCGTTTATCGGGATGTTCAGATGATAACGCGGCTGAGACAGATTGTCTTTCAGAAATGCCATAAGGAAACGATAGGATGCCTCAATGGCATAGGAACGGAAAGGATCATCTTTTTCAGAGTTTACATGATCTGCGACCGCTTTTACAATAATGAAGGCATCAACATTTTCAATTTCCGCAACAGCGCCGATGGCAAAAGCACCTGTATCTATTGTAAGAACTTTCCTTACATGGCTGACCGTCACGGGAAAGACTTCCGGGTTTTCGTTTGCATGATCGCCGGTGCCCATCGCCGCGATATGAACTCTGGGTTTTTCATCGCCCGGCATGAATGCACGGGGATTTTCGGTTTTTATCGTATCTGTCCAGTCCGAAGGAAAAATTCGTGCTTTCTGAATCCATAACGGGTTAATATTATAGCTGTCAATATAAGAGAATGTCTCTTCTCTCTGAATTTTTCCTTCCTGAAAAGCCTTTATTTTATGGGTATTATAGCGAAACACTCTGTCAGCGATCACCACATCGCCCAGTACGGCTTTGCCGCGCTGCCCCGCGCAGATGCCCGCCATTGAGACACATCGGGGTTCTGTCCGATTGACCAGACGGCTCACGATATCCGAGTCGAAAAAGCCGCTTTCAGCATCAACGGGCCTTACAAGCGCAACGGAAATCTCATCTTTTGTATTCACATTTGCATTCCGTGTGTAAAACACAAAACCCTCGCTGTCATTCTGCGCCTGCCAGTCCGATTCCGCTTCAAGTATAATATCCAATTCCTCTTTCATGGACACGACCAGTAATACATCAATATGAGAACCGTTTTTCAGCATTTTTTATTCTCCGCCTGTTTTTTTTACCACGAAAACACGAAGTCTGTTTTTATGTTTTGACGAAAAACACGAAAACAGACTACAGGGGGCAGTCCGGGGGACTGACCCTGCCGAACCTTCGTGATTTTCGCTTCTTTCGTGCTTTCGTGTTCCTGCTTTTGCACGATTTCTGATTTGTAAAACAAGCTTCCGAATAAATCAATGGGGTGAAACGTGTATTTTCGGGGGGAAAAATTCCCCTTTTGCGGGGGGAAATTGCCACCCGCGCCGAATCGCTTTTGAAACCTGCTCTGCCATCCGGATGACGAAATGTTTGCCCTAAGCGGAAATTTCATTTTCGCACCCCGGATAATAGCGATTTTTCTCCGTGCTTTTTTTCATATTTTACAAGGCTGAATCGTTCCGAGCGCACAGACAGCACAAAAATTATATTGACAGACGGAACGGAAAGCATTAGAAAAAACACTATTTAGATTCTTAACGATTTTTTTTAAAAAAAAGGAGGAACTGACAAAATGAATTGGTTTACAAACACACTCGGCACTTCCGTCGGGAAGAAGCTGATGATGGCTGTTACGGGCCTTTGTTTCTGCGGCTTTCTGACAGTGCATCTCATCGGCAATCTCACGCTCTACGGCGGAAAAAATCTTTTTAACGCGTACGCGGAGCATCTCCATTCGCTGGGACCCGTCATCACTGTGGCTGAATGGGGGCTGCTGACTTTGGCGATTATCCACATTCTGACAGGTCTGACCCTGTTTCTGGGAAATCTGAACGCGAGACCGGAAAGATATGCGGTCAATAAAAGCGCGGGGGGACGCACCCTCGGCTCTTCAACTATGCCCTACACGGGCATTCTGCTGCTGATATTCATCGTGTTGCATCTGGTCAATTTTCACTTTGCAGACAGAACTTATCAGACAATCTATCACATTGTATCCCGCGTTCTCAGCCGGCCCGAGTATGTTTTTATTTACGTGGCAGCGGTCATCATTGCCGCGATTCATGTGAGTCACGGCTTTTGGAGCGCATTTCAGACCCTCGGCGCCAATCACCCGAAATATATGCCTTTTATTCAGGGTGCAGGACTGTCATTCAGCGTGATTGTTGGCTTCGGCTTCGGCTTTATTCCGGTATTTATTTTTTCCATTGCCGGATAATCATTAAATCAGCGGTTCAGCGATATGGAAAAAATAAACGGAATTGATGAGAAATATCTGAAAGAAAACGCTGCAAAAGTAACCGACGCGGACATCGGAAAAGTCGCTGAAAAAGCAGATGAAATTCAGGCAAAATTCAAAAAAGGCGGTCCTCTGGGCCGCTTTATCGAAGATGTCAAACTCCTGATTTCACTTGTCAAAGATTATTGGAAAGGCGACTACAGAACGATTCCGTATTGGGCTGTCGGCGCAATCGTATTCGCGCTGCTCTACGTTCTCAGCCCTATTGACCTCATTCCCGACGCGCTCCCTCTTATCGGGCTGCTGGATGACGCTGCTGTTGTGGGCTTGTGTTTGGGGCTTGTGGAACAGGAACTTGAGGATTACAGGGAATGGAAGAAATTGAGAAGTGAGACTTCGGCAGGCTCAGTCAGACCGGCAGGCTCAGTCGAATTGAAGTGATCTTTCGGTGATAAAGTGATCTTTCGGTGAGCGAAGTCGAACCGATAACGGTAGGGACACGCCGCCGGCGTGTCCCTACGGAACTGTATCAAATTAAAAGGAAAGAAATATGAAACTTGACGCAAAAATACCGGGCGGTCCCCTGGCGGAAAAATGGGACAGACACCGTTTTGAACTCAAGCTGGTCAACCCTGCCAACAAAAGAAAATACACGATTATTGTTGTGGGAACCGGTCTTGCCGGAGGTTCCGCCTCCGCAAGTCTTGCCGAGCTGGGATACAACGTCAAAACCTTCTGCATTCAGGACAGCCCCCGCCGCGCACACAGCATCGCCGCACAGGGCGGCATCAATGCGGCGAAAAACTATACCAATGAAGGCGACAGCATCCACCGGCTTTTTTACGATACCGTAAAAGGCGGCGATTTCAGGGCAAGAGAGGCAAATGTGCATCGCCTTGCCGAACTCAGCAACAACATCATTGACCAGTGTGTGGCGCAGGGCGTGCCGTTTGCACGGGATTACGGCGGACTCCTTGCCAACCGTTCTTTCGGCGGCGCGCAGGTCTCCCGAACCTTTTACGCTTGCTTCTCGGTGCTTACGGGGCATTGTCCCGCCAGATTGCAACAGGGAAAGTCACGATGTTTCCGCGCCGGGAAATGCTCGATTTGGTCATCGTCGGGGGGCAGGCAAGGGGCATTGTTGTCCGAAATATAGTCACGGGCGAAATTGAACGCCATGAAGCCCATGCGGTGGTGCTGGCGACCGGCGGCTACGGCAATGTCTTTTTCCTTTCCACCAATGCCATGGCATCCAATGTGAGCGCGTCCTATCGTGCCTACAAACGCGGCGCGCTCTTTGCCAATCCCTGTTTCACGCAGATTCATCCCACCTGCATTCCGGTACACGGCGACTATCAGTCCAAACTGACGCTGATGAGCGAAAGTCTGAGAAATGACGGCAGGGTATGGGTTCCCAAAAATCCCGGAGATAATCGTCCGCCGAGTCAGATTCCCGAGCCGGAAAGGGATTATTATCTGGAAAAGAAATATCCGAGTTTCGGCAATCTGGTTCCCAGAGATGTGGCATCGCGCAACGCCAAAGAACAGTGTGACGCAAACAAAGGCGTGGGCGAAACCAAGCTGGCGGTTTATCTGGATTTTGCCGATGCGATCAAACGGGACGGAAGAGCGGTCATTGAAAAAAAATACGGCAACCTTTTTCAGATGTATGAAAAGATTACTGCCCAGAATCCTTATGAAACGCCGATGATGATTTATCCTGCCGTGCATTACACCATGGGCGGCTTGTGGGTGGATTACAATCTGATGAGTACGATTCCCGGGCTTTTTGTGCTGGGCGAGGCGAATTTCTCGGATCACGGCGCAAACCGTCTGGGTGCAAGCGCGCTCATGCAGGGGCTTGCCGACGGTTATTTTGTCATTCCCTACACCATCGGCGGATACCTTGCCGGAACGTCTTTTCCCGAAGTCGGCGCGGATCATGTCGCGTTCAGAGACACGGCAAAAGAAGCAGAAGCCCGTCTTGACAAACTGCTCGCTATCAAAGGAAAGCGGACTGTTGATGATTTCCACAGAGCGCTGGGGCTGATTATGTGGGACTACTGCGGCATGTCCAGAAACAACGAAGGTCTGGCAAAAGCAAGAAAGATGATTCAGGAACTGCGGGCAGAATTTTGGGAAAATGTGCTGGTGCCGGGCGTGAATGAGGAATTTAACCAGAGTCTGGAAAGAGCGGGGCGTGTGGCAGATTTTTTTGAATTCGGCGAGCTGATGGTTATTGACGCGCTTGCCCGTCAGGAATCCTGCGGGGGGCATTTCAACGAGGCATATCAGACCGAAGAAGGCGAGGCAAAACGGGATGATGCAAATTTCTGCCATGTTGCCGCGTGGGAGTATGCCGGTGATGGCAAGTCGCCGGAGTTTTGCAAGGAGCCGCTGGTTTTTGAAAATGTCCACTTAACGCAAAGGAGTTACAAATAAATGACGACAGCAAAAAACATCAGTCTGACATTGAAAGTCTGGCGTCAGAAAGGGGCAAATGTCAGAGGCAAATTGGAAACGTATCAGGCAAAAGACATTTCCACCGATATGTCTTTTCTGGAAATGATTGACGTGGTGAATGAAAAACTCACTCTTGATGGACAAGACCCCATCGCGTTTGACCATGACTGCCGTGAAGGGATTTGCGGCATGTGCGGCGCGGTGGTCAATGGCCGCGCCCACGGTCCCGAGAAAGGAACGACGCTTTGCCAACTCCATATACGGCATTTTTCCGACGGGGATACGGTGGTGATAGAGCCGTGGCGTTCAAGGGCTTTTCCGGTCATTAAAGACTTGGCGGTGGATCGGGGCGCGTTAGACAAGCTCATTCAGTCCGGCGGTTATATTTCCGCAAATACCGGGGGCGCGCCGGACGCCAACACGATTCTGATTCCGCAGGAGGTTGCGGAAAAGGCGATGGACGCCGCCGCGTGCATCGGCTGCGGCGCGTGCGTCGCGGCCTGTCCCAACGCGTCCGCCATGCTTTTTGTGAGCGCAAAAGTGTCTCAACTCGCGCTGCTGCCGCAGGGAAGACCCGAAGCCGCGCAGCGTGCGCTTTCCATGCTGAGAAAAATGGATGAACTCGGTTTCGGTGCCTGTACCAATGAAAGAGAGTGCGAAGCCGAATGTCCCAAAGAAATTTCCATTTCCAACATTGCCCGCCTGAACCGTGAGTTTTTCAAGGCAGGGTTTTTCTCGTCCGTGAAATAGAAGGTGTAGGAAAGTCTCCTTTTCCGAGATTTTCCCCCTCTTTTTTAAAGGGGGGCAGGGGGGATTTCCGCGTAATGCGTAGAGACGCAACATCTTGCATCTCTACAGATTCGGCGAGACGAGAACAGGAATTTTACTTCACCGACGAGAAAAACCCTGCCTTGAAAAACTCACGGTTCAGGCGGGCAATGTTGGAAATGGAGATTTCTTTGGGGCATTCGGCTTCGCACTCTCTTTCATTGGTACAGGCGCCGAACCCG
>JAIFKL010000288.1 GCA_020049595.1 Desulfobacteraceae bacterium | reverse complement strand
ACGCAAAGTCCGCAAAGTAAGGGCGGGCCGGCGGCGGGCCTCTGCGGAATTTTTTATCAAAACGCTTTTCTTTGCGCCCTTTGCGCCCTTTGCGAGAGACAAAAATGTTTCTCGCAAAGCACGCAAAGTCCGCAAAGCAGGGGCAGGCCGGCGGCGTGCCTCTGCGGAATTTTTTATCAAAACGCTTTTCTTTGCGCCCTTTGCGCCCTTTGCGAGAGGCAAAAATGTTTCTCGCAAAGCACGCAAAGTAAGGTCACGCCGGCAGCGTGACTCTGCGGAATTTTTCCGTAGAGACGCACGGCCGTGCGTCTCTGCTGGTGATCGGAAAGGGCAACCACAGGGGGTTGCCCCTACGCTCAAAATTCTTAAATAACACTTTAATTTCAAAGGCGAGGGGCAGAGCCGTCCGGCAGAAAGCGGTTAAGATGCTATTCTCTGAGCCAATTTTCTAATTTCAAATTCTCTATCTGCTCAAAATGCTTTATATTGTCAGTAACAAGTATGGCACTGTTGGCAATTGCAACTGAGGCGATCAGCATATCTGCTTCGCCGATAGGACGCCCTTTCTGCTTGAGAGAAAGGCGAATTTTACTGTAAGCTTCCGCACTTTTTTCATCATAATCAACAATATCAACAACCTTTACAAATTCTTTCAATCGCTCAAGATTTTCTGAGCTTCGCGCTGATGCTCTTGCTCCGTAAAGCAGTTCGCCTAAGACAAGAGAACTTATCGCAATATCGGGCAAATGCGATTTCAAGTTTTCGGCTATTGTCTTATTGCCGTTCAGATATGCAATCACTATACAGGTGTCAAGATGGCATATCAAAGATCACCTCACGGGGCTTGTCTTCATGACGCTGACTTTCGATTTCGGCAAAAATTGTTTCAAGAGAACTGTCATCTTTCCATGAACCGCATAGCATATCAACTAATTTCAGCTTTTCTTCAAGCAATAGCGGCTTTGTTCTGATATTTATAATAACAGGCAAACCGTCAGGCAGTCCTGTTTTATGAAAAAGCTTTATATATTCACCTGTTATAATACCTTGTATTTGCATATTTTCACCTCCAATTCTAAAGAACTGCATAGTGGGCATTATTGAAAATAAGCGTTGAAGTTTCTCGCAAAGGCGCAAAGCCCGCAAAGTAGGGGTAAGCCCCCGTGCTTACCCTGCCCGAAACGGATACAATAAGAGGGCAACCGCAGGGGGTTGCCCCTACGGTTAAAATCCTAAATAAAACTGTCATTCTGAACGCAGTGAAGAATCCTGCAATACAGCCTGCTGAGTTATCAGATTCGCAGACAGGGGAATTTCTGCTTGCAATGCACTGACTTTCATGACGGAAAAACCGATGATATTTCCTTTTTCATCCACTTTTTCCATTACCGCATCATTATCGGTTTCCCTGAAATAACCCTTTCTGCAATCAAACAGCACTTCAAGAAAATCACCTTCTTTGTCAAACCAGACCCTTATGTTTTTTTCCATAACACATCTCCTTTTTTCACAGCATCCGTGTAATATGTCGTAACAATAAAAGCATCTTCGGACAGCACCTTGACCACAACACAGAGATATTTCCGGGTTACAGGCGTAATCGGATAGAAACGATAGAACAGTTCCGCTTGGGAATCGGTTCGGGAGCGGACAATTCTATCCGGTTCATGCAATGTTTCTGCAATTCGATTCAGTTGATACGTCATTTCAGGATGACAGTTTCCGATGTGCTGCCATCGCTCATCCGTAAGTCGGATTTGTCGCTTATGCTTGTCTGAAAAATTCGGCATTGATACATTATTCCTTTACGGAATCTTTATTATCAAAACGCTTTTCTTTGCGCCCTTTGCGCCCTTTGCGAGAGACAAAAAAGGTTTCTCGCAAAGCACGCAAAGTCCGCAAAGCAAGGTCACGCCGGCGGCGTGACCCTACGGAATTTTTCCGTAGGGGTAAGCCCCCGTGCTTACCCTGCCCGAAACGGATACAATAAGAGGGCAACCACAGGGGGTTGCCCCTACGGTTAAAATCCTAAATAACAGTTTAATTTCAAACGAAAAACTATCATTACTGAACGCAGTAAGGAATCTCAAAGATTCCTCGCTTCGCTCGGAATGACATAAAATTATCAGAATGACATAAAAGCAGAACGCCATGGCTGAAAACAGAATCTGTTTTAGCCGGGCCGTTTTACGGCAGATTTTTCGCTACGCTCAGAAGGCTGTTGAGCCTGTCAAAACAATGACATTTCCGAATCACTGCGTTTATACCGCTGCCTGAAATTTTACCGGAAATATCAGCGAATATACTTACGAACAGATTCGATAAAAATACGGAAATCTCCGAGACGCTTTTTATAAATTCCGAAAGTTATGCTGTCATCAACGCCGTCATACGCATGAATCAGAAAATTCCGGTATTTTGCCATTGATCTGAATATATCCACCGTTTCAACGGGCAGGACATTTGCATCCCCTAATATTTCAAAGCATTCGGAATATGTTTCCGGTTCTTTCAAATCCAGACTGCTGATAAAATGTTTGCAGATATCAATCATCTGCTCAATGGCAAGCTCAATGTTTCTCTCTGTGAAGCGTTTGAAAATAATATTTTCGGAAAAAGCCTGAAAATCATCAGGGGCTTTTGCAGATTCGATTTCTTTGAGAAAAATCTCAATTCTTCTCAGCTTTCTCTCAATCAGAGGCTTGTCTGTCATAGATACTCATCCCTGATACATGTTTATAAATATCATAATCTGTCATGGTTTTTTCTCTGAATCTTCGGAATACAAGCCTGTCTTTGATAAAAAGTCGGACAGCATGTTTCATCACCTGATGTCTTAAAAAAGCCGAAGCACGATTCAGCACTACGAGATCAACCTCTTTACCGGCATATTTGCAAAGCCCGGATGTGAAATCCAACAAATCAAGTCCTTCGGGCGGGGTTCTGAAATAAAGCGCAATATCTATATCGCTGTGAGAATTCTGGCGGTACCTGGCGTAAGAACCGAAAACAAGCCCGAATATGATATTATCATCTTTGACTAATTTCTCTTTTAATTTTTCCAATTCGTTAAGCATGGACGCTATTTTCACCGCTTCACAGGATTGCCATACCTGATATTGACTGCATAAGACACGGGTTACGCTACGGAATTCGGGCGGGCAGCAATGAAATTCAAGTGCGTAACTCCTATTATAATAGCCTTGTCACAGATTATTGTCAACCGGCTTGCTTGATTTTCAGGGAAAGTATGTTACAGCGAAAGGTCCCGGTCTGAAACCGATAGGCGAATCACTGCCCGGGAAGGAAGCGGAGAAATAAAAAACCGGATGATGATCCTAGAGCGTGTTTGGAAATTAGTATCAGTCCCGTAGGGACTTCTGAGAATAGCCAGGCAATTCATTGCCGGGAAAGGTGCCGCCGTTTTTTTTCGTCCCGCAGGGACGATTGAGCAGCCGTTTTTTCAAGCGTCCCTGCGGGACGTGATATGCGTGGGAATCCGCTTCCGGCAATGAATTGCCGGGCTATTCTCAAAAGTCCCTGCGGGACTGAAAAGTTGATAGTTGTATTAATTTTTAAACACCCTCTAACTGCATAAGGAACATCATCCGATTTTTCAAAGAGAAAAAGACGAACCGTTAATGACTACGGAGCAGTCGTATAAGTATAGTCCTTGTACAGCCATTTTCCGTCCACCACAGACCGAAGCCTCACATATAATGCTTTATTACGCGGCAGATCGGATACAGTTACAGCCGTTTTTATCCCCTGATCCGCACGATACACATCAGAAGCGCCGACGCCTGATATGCCGACACAAAGCCAATATTTCGCCGCACCTGTATCACTCCATGTGAATGTCACGCTTGCAGAAGTCAGGACAGTTCCGGGAACCGGTGTGAGTATTTCCGCAGGAACCTTGCTGTCCGAGGATTTAAAGGCTGTATAAGTATAGTCATTATACACCCATTTTCCGCTCACAAAAGACCAGAGGCGCACATACACCTTCACTCCGCTGTTCGGCAAGCCGGACACCGTGGCAGAGGCGTTTGTACTCTGTTCCTTGGCGTAAATATCACCGGTGCCTGCGGCTGATGTCCCGATATACAGCCAGCAGCGGTCAACTCCGGATTTTGTCAATGTGAATGTCACGCTCGTCGCAGTCAATGTCGAACCGGGCAACGGTGTAAGCATTTCTGCCGCTTTCACACCGGCAGTCCTGCTGCAAGCCGTATAGGTGGAGTCTTTATATTGCCAGTAGCCGTCTGTCAAAGACCACAGCCGGACGTAAAACTTCGCTCCGTTGTCCGGCAGGGCGGATACTGCCACCGAAGTATTTGTTCCCTGATCTTTGCTGTAAATATCCGTGCTTCCTGCCTTTGATGTGCCGATATAAATCCAGAATCGCTCGGCACCGCCGCTGCTCCAAGTGAAAGTTACGCTCGTTGAAGTCATTGTCGAGCCGGGTGCCGGGCTGACCATCACAGCTTTTTGTCCGCCCCGGTCCGATGAGATATATGCGGTGTAGGTATGATCTTTCTGTTGCCATAAGCCGCCGAAATCCGATTTCAACCGTACATACAATTTCCTGCCGTCACTCGGCAAACCGTTTACCGTCGCTGAAGTCTTCCTTCCCTGATCCGCACTGTAGAAATCGCCGGTTCCGGTTGAATTTCCGATTTCCAGACGATAATTATCGGCACCGACATCCGTCCATGTAAAAGTTACGGTTGCAGAAGTCAGGCTGCTTCCCGGTCTCGGACTGTTAATCTCTGCCGGTTCATCAGATGAGATATTTTTTAATGCAGCATGAGCATTTAATCTTCCGCCTGTAGCCACCTTGCCGAAAAGAGTAGGATTGGTATCAACACCCTTCTCAATCGCCGCTTTAATTCCGAGATTGGTCAGAGAGGGCTTATAGGCTTTGAGAAGCGCCGCTGTCCCGGAAATATACGGCGCAGCCATGGAGGTGCCGCTCATGGTGAAGTATCCTGCGGGTACGGTACTGTAAATATTTTCGCCCGGAGCGGCAATATCCACAGAAACAGCCCCGTAGTTTGAAGATGGTCTGAGCGCGTCATGATGATCCGTTGCAGCCACAGAAATAATATTTGCAGATTCATAGCTTGACGGATAGGAAGGAATAAGATCATTGTCGTCGCCGATTTTATCATCATCTCCGTTTCCTGCCGCACACACAACGACAGCAGAAGAGGCATCTATCGCGTCTTTGAGGGTTTGGCTGAAAGAACCGCCTCCCCAACTGTTATTGATGACATCTGCCCCGTTGGCGTTGGCGTACAGAATCGCCGACACAGCGTTACTGGCAGAGAATCCGTTCTCATCCTGAATTTTGAGCGGCATTATTTTTGCCTTCCAGCAAACGCCTGTAACCCCTTTCCCATTATTTCCCACAGCGGCAATGATGCCGGCGCAGTGCGTGCCGTGTCCGTCTTCGTCTTTAGGATCATTGCTGTTGTTGCAGAAATTCCATCCCCGCACATCATCAATATATCCGTTACCGTCATCATCTTTGCCGTTGTCAGGGATTTCGTCTGTATTTTTCCAAATGTTATCAGCAAGGTCCGGATGAGTATAGAAAACGCCGGTATCAATCACTGCAACGATGACATCACTGCTGCCGGTAGTAATATCCCATGCTTCTTGGGCGTCTATGTCGGCGTCATTCGTACCCTCGGTCAGCCCCGTATTGTGAAGCCCCCATAATTTTCCGTAATTAGGATCATTCGGAACACTTTTGGGTCCATAAATATAATTGGGTTCGGCATATTCTACATCCGGATCGCTCCGATAAATCTCCAAAGCTTTTTCAACGCTCATATCAGCAGGAAGTTTCATAAGCTGAACGCCTATTTCTCCGAAAGTCTTAATGGTATTGATATTCCAGTTATTCCGATAAAATTCCGTTTTGGCGGCAGCAGAAGATGATGCTTTATATTTTACCAGAAGTTCTCCCGCCTTATAATCAGCATCCTGCGTATCTGCCTGAAGTATTGTATGCACAGAAATAAAGAAAAAACAAATGAGACAAGCCAATATCAATTTTCTTTTCATTTCAACATTCCTCTCCCTTTAAACTAACCTGTTCAGCCTTTAAATACGGTCAGTGATGCAGAAGTAGTCATAGCATCACCACCCGAAAAATTATAAAGGACTCGTCAGAAGGCAATCCGCTTTTCAGGCAGATATCTCACTGAAACATCAAGTAGTCAATGGGGTGGAGAGAGTATTTAGGGGGAAGTTTTTACCTAATCAGATAGGGGCAAAATGCTCTGTCGGATAGGGCATTTTGACCCGGGACACCGGGGCGAGCCTTGTGTATTCTACGTCAAGGTCGCTATGTGTTTTGAGGTGAATCGAAGGTGAATTGCGTGCAAGGTCAGGCTGAGGGCATGATCCTACGGAATTTTTCCGTAGGGGTAAGCCCCCGTGCTTACCCTTTTACCCCGTAACAAGGGCAACCTGAACAAAAAAAAGGGCAACCACAGGGGGTTGCCCCTACGGTTAAAATCCTAAATAACACTGTCATTCTGAACACGGTGAGGAATCTCATACGGATTCGCTTTCAGACAGTAGGGCGGACAAAGCCGGAGCGTGTCCGCCCTGCAATGCTAAACCTATTTTATAAGATTAGGCATTTCAGCACTCCGGATGGGTCCGGAGTGCTGAAATGAGCCGCCAGGCGAAATTTCAGCTTTAGAACGGGTTTCAAACCCGTTTTACACCGATACTGAAACGGCGGACACGCTGCGCTTTGTCCGCCCTACGGGCTACGGGCATGAAGCGTGAGCGATGTAGCGGTGTAGCGATGTAGGGCATGGAGCGTGAGCGGCATGTAATTTTGAAAGCGAATTGGTATCAGATTAGACTGCTGCTTGTCAATTTCTCACGATAATATGCTATGACATGCCTGAGAATAGTATCAAGATCGGTTTCCGGATCAAAGTCAATGAATTTTTTGATTTTTTCAATGCCCGGCACCCGGCGCAGCATGTCCTCAAAATCCTTTTCAAACGCTTTTTCATAAGGAATCAGAACGACTTCCGAGCTTGAGCCGGTGTGTTTTATGATTTTTTCGGCAAGGTTGAAAATGCTGATTTCCTCTGTTCCGCCGATGTTGAAAACCTCTCCGGCTGCCGCATCGTTTTCCATGAGCGCGATCAATGCCTTTACCACATCTTCCACGAATGTGAAAGTTCGGGACTGAGTGCCGTCGCCGTAAACCGTCAGCGGCTCATTTTTCAAAGCCTGTTCCGTCAGCCGCGGAATTACCATGCCGTAAGCCCCGCTTTGTCTGGGTCCCACCGTGTTGAACAGGCGGGCGATAATCACTTTAAGCCCTTTGGTTCTGAAATACGCCAGCGCGGTAAATTCATCCATCAGCTTGGAAGCAGCGTAGCTCCACCGGAACTTGTCCGAAGGACCGTAGATGATGTTGTCGGTTTCCACCAAAGGCGCGTGAAGGTGCTTGCCGTAAACTTCCGAGGAAGAGGCAATCAGCACTTTTTTTTTGAATTTTGCACAAAGCTCAAGAACCTTTTCAGTTCCCTGAATGTTTATTTTAATGGATTCCAAAGGATTGTCCAAGATATACCGAACCCCCACTGCCGCGGCTAAATGAAACACCGCATCACAGGTCCCGGTCAGTTCCAGCATGAGATCGTGGTTGAAAATGCTGTCTGTGAAAACAAAAAGTCTGTCTTTAAAGTGCGGATTATTCTGAAATGATTTTATATTTTCAAGAGAGCCGGTGGAAAGATCATCAATAATATAGACTTCATCGCCTTTTTTCAGATATGCTTCGGCAAGATAGGAGCCGATGAATCCTGCCCCGCCCGTAATCAGTACCCTCATAAACAGATTCCTTTATCTCTGATGTCATTCCCGCTGAAAGCAGGAGTCGTTCTGTCAGTAAAACGGCGATGCTCGCTGTTTTGTGTCTTTCTGTCTGAAACGATTTGAAAAATCGTTTTACTATTCGCTGTTTGAAACGATTTGAAAAATCGTTTTACTATTTTTACTTTGTCAACTTAACTTTCCGATGTCATTCCGAACGGAGTGCAACGTCATTCTGAACGGAGTGAAGAATCTCTTTGTGAGACTCTTCGCTTCGCTCAGAGTGGCATATTTTAATAAATTGATATATTTTAATAAGATGCTTTGCACTCCGGAGCGGCCGAACCCGGGCAATCTCAAACAGCAATCTTTTTCAGACAATTCCGAATCTGTTCATAAGTATGAGGAGATGAAACAAGCAGTTGCTCTCTTTTTCCCTGTCCGTCCGGGTCTTCGCCGAGAATGAACTCGGCACCGTCCATTCGGTATATCTTGCCGCCTGCCGCCTGCACAATGATCCATGCCGCGGCAATATCCCGGTATGATTCATTTCCGATGATGGCAGCCTCGGCTCTGCCCGTCGCCACATAGCAGATATGCGCGGCGGTGCATCCCATGTTCCTGATTTTGCCCGGAAATTTCGTGACATAATGCTGATGGAACCGGGAATAGGTGAGGAGAAGCGTTTCATCATTAACGGTCTCTTGGGGAGAAATGCGGATTTCATCGCTTCCCCGGAATGCTTTTTCCCCTGCCATGGCGCTGAAAAAATCGCCGGTCGCAGGCATGTAAAACATACCGAAGATGGGCCAGAAATTTTCAAAAAGCGCCAGAGAAATTCCCCAGATGGGAATGCCTGCCTGAAAATTGGCGACGCCGTCCAAGGGGTCATAAATCCAGAGGTATCGCTTTCCCTCATGGGTATAATCCCCGCTTTCCCGGTTATCTTCCTGAAATATCTGATGTTCGGGGAAATTGCCCTGCAACTGATCCCGGAAAAATTCTGTCAGATGAAGTTCAGCCTCTGTGATAAGATTTTCATCGAATTTCACAAGCCGCTCTCCTTTGCCGTAAAAAGAAAGTGCTTTTTCTCCTGAACGCCGCGACAATTCTTTCCCGAACTGTATCAAATCCTCTATCCCCTGACCCTTTAAAGCCATTTTCTTCTCCTTCAATTTTAAAATTACCGGAAATAAAAAGGTTCTCGCAAAGCCCGCAAAATAATGTAAAGCGGGTTTCAAACCCGCTCTACAGGCTAATGCAAAGCGGGTTTCAAACCCGCTCTACAGGCAAAACTTGGCGTCTTTGCGAGAAATTCCCCAACCCGTAATGATGCAGAAGATTTGACAACCCCTTTCTTATAAAATGGCAAAAGTTGTCAAATCTCATTCCCTTCCAAGCCTTCATTCGCATTTTAAGTATATTTTATATGAAAAAATCTTGTTTAACAATAAAAATAGTATTATCATAACAGGCTATACAATTCAGGAAAGGGGGATATGGCGAAATACGAAGAAAACACTGCCTCTTGTAAAACCAGACTTTACAATGCCTTAAAAAAAGCTTACGAGAATTTACTTAAAATCAGAGGCGAACCCGGAGAAATTGCGCTCGGATTTGCGCTGGGCATTTTTATCGGCATGTCGCCGACAATGGGTTTTCAAATGCCGATAGCGGTTTTTTTCGCGGCGATTTTCAGATATAACAAGGTTTCCGCGGCCATGGGCGTGTGGATAACCAATCCTTTAAGCGCACCCTTTCTTTACGGGCTTACATATCTTCTGGGTGCAAAGCTGATCGGTCTCAAAAACATCATCCCGCTGTCCGAACAATTTGATCTGGAGATGCTGAAAATTCTTTTTTCCAAAGCTCCGGAAATCCTTTGGGCATTGATTGTCGGCGGGGTTGTGAGCGGGATTCCCCTTGCTGTCATCAGCTATTATCTCTGTTATTCGGCTGTGCAGCGATATCAGGATGATATTAAACGCAAGTTGGCAAAACAGAAAGAAAAATTTGACAGAAAAAGAGAAGAAAAAAGGCTGAAGAAAGAAGAAAGGAAAATGGAAGGCGGATAAAAAAAGAATAATGTGACTTGACGAAGCATTATCAATTTTGTAAGATTTGATTCTTAAAATTAAACAGAAAGGAGTTTGTAAATTTGGCAAATCATAAATCTGCATTAAAGCGTTCCCGCCAGAGTCTGATCAGACGGATGCGGAACAGAACTTCGATGACACGGGTCAAAAGCGTTGTCAAAGATGTCCGGCTCGCGGTTGCCGAAAAACCGGCTGAAACAGTTACGGAAAAACTTAATCTTGCAAAGTCTGTGATTGACAAGGCAGCCAAAAAAGGCGTGGTTCACAAAAGAACCGCTTCCCGGAAAATATCCCGTCTTTCCAAGCTGGCAAATACGCTTGCCGCATAACAGGGGGCAGGTTTCAGGGGGATGCCCCCAAAATCTCCCTTTAACTGTTGCCGTTCCCGTTCCCATACTCCGCGTCGGAATGAATGTAAAACGGGTTTTAAACCCGTTCTACTCCGCGAATGTAAAACGGGTTTTAAACCCGCTCTACTCCGCGAATGTAAAACGGGTTTTAAACCCGCTCTACTCTGACAGAGCGTGGGAACGGGAAAACTCTCCCCCCTTTTTCTTCCTGCTGTCAGAAATCGCCGGAAAGATACTGATACGCAAGTTCTGCAATTTTTTTTGAAATCTTTGCAATGGCATTGCGCCGGAAATGTTCGGTTGTCATGCTGTCGGACATGACCGGATAGGATTCGCTTGCGGAAATGTTTTTTACCGACCGGATCAACTTCCCGTCACTGCCTTTCAATTCAAAACCGGCGGAAATTTTTACCTGTCTTTCAAGCGCGCTGTGTGCGCCGCTACGGGACACGGTTTCTGTGTTCAGGGATTCGATTTTGCCGGAAAGCACAGCGTCTGCGCTTTCCCTGCCTGTCAGAACCACGCTGCTGTTGCGTCTGAACTGATTCATCAGATCATCTGCAAAGCCTGTTTCCAAGCCGATTTCTCCGCTCCGGTTTTCAAAAAGAGGAATGCAAATCTTCCGCACGCCTCCCGGAAAAGACGCGTCTCCGGCAAATCTGTACCCGCAGGCAGAAAAGCATAATATCGTTATAAGTATGGATAATATTTTTTTTGTCATTGTCATCTCGTTCCCACGCTCCGCGTGGGAATGCAGCTCGGACGCTCCGCGTCCCGTAGAGGCACGCCGGCGGCGTGCCATTCGTCCCTAAATTTAATACCAATTTAATACCAATTCGCTTTCAATATTCACAGAGTAGGGTGGGCAGCTTGCTGCCCACCTTTCAAATTAAATCAAATCAAAATCACGGCGGCAGGAAGGTGGGCATTCCATGCCCACCCTACGGTTTTCATCTCGTTCCCACGCAGAGCGTGGGAACGAGAACTATCAAATCACAATATTCACCAGCTTTTTCTTGACAACAATGACTTTTTTGACCGCTTTGCCGCCGATAAATTTCTGCACATAATCGTCCGAAAGCGCACGTTCCTTTATGGCTTCGTCATCCGTGTCCGCAGGAACCGTGAATTTTCCCCGAAGTTTGCCGTTGACCTGCACCACAATCACCAGTTCGTCTTTTGCCAGCGCGTCTTCTCGGTACGCGGGCCATGGTTCCAGAATAATGCTACGCTGATGCCCTATATCATGCCAGATTTCTTCGCAAAAATGCGGAATCATGGGCGACAGCAGCAGGACAGCAGATTCAAGCGCAAATTTCACCACCCGGGCGCAGATCGCCGATGTTTCAGAATTGTCGGAAATCTTTTGCAAATCTGTTCCGTAAATGGCATTGACCAATTCCATGACCGCGCTGATGGCAGTATTGAAATGAAAGCGGTCTTCAATATCCGCGGTGACTTTTTTGACGGTCTGATGCGCTTTTTTGTAAAGCTCCCGAAGATCGCCTTCCAATTCATCAGGAGAGCCGGTAAATGCGTCAACATCTTTGATCCGCTCGGTCCAGTCCAGCGCGAAACGCCAGACCCGGTTGATGAAACGGTAACAGCCTTCCACGCCCTGCTCGCTCCATTCCAAATCTTTTTCAGGCGGCGAAGCAAAGAGGCAGAAAAGCCTTGTGGTGTCCGCGCCGTATTTTTCAAGCAGCACATTGGGATCAATCACATTTCTTTTTGACTTGGACATCTTTTCCACTCTGCCGACATTCACGGGCTTGCCGCATTTGACGCATTTGCGGCTGTCGCCGGTTCCTTCGGCTTCTTCGGGAAAAAGAAAGCCGTGTTCCGGGCAGGAAACCGTTTCTTTGCAGACCATTCCCTGTGTGAGCAGACGGGTGAAGGGTTCTTTGAATCTGACCAAGCCGAAGTCATGCAACACGCGGGTGTAGTAGCGGGAATAAAGCAGATGCAGAATGGCATGTTCCACGCCCCCGATGTACTGATCCACCGGCATCCAGTAATCCACCGCTTTTTTGTCGAACATGCCTTCATGGAAATCCGGGCTGCAATAGCGTTCAAAATACCATGATGATTCCACAAACGTGTCCATTGTGTCGGTTTCTCGCCGGGCATTCGGGTCCCCGCATTTCGGGCATTGCGTTTTGGCAAAATATTCAAGACTCGGGAGCGGAGACTGTCCGCCTTCAAGCAGCGCGGCGTGTTCCGGCAGCAGAATCGGCAGGTCTTTTTCCGGAACCGGAACAATGCCGCAGGTGTTGCAGTGAATCATGGGAATGGGCGCGCCCCAGTAACGCTGTCTGGAAATGCCCCAGTCCCGGAGCCGGAAATTCACGGTTTTCTTTCCCAGATTGTTTTTTTCAAGATACGCGGCAATCTCCTCCCGCGCTTTCTGGCTGTCCATGCCGTCAAACTGACCCGAATTGACCATCACGCCCTCGTCAGCGTAGGCTTGGGTCATGGTTGCCGGGTCAAGATTTTCGTCCCGCTTGTTGACGACAACGATAATATCGAGACCGTATTTTTTGGCAAAATCAAAATCCCGCTGGTCGTGCGCGGGTACGGACATGACCGCGCCGGTGCCGTATCCCATGAGCGCAAAATTGGCGGTGTAAATCGGCATCCGCCGCCGGGTCATGGGATTGATGCAGTATGAGCCGGTAAACACGCCTTCTTTTTCATAAGATTCCACTGCTTTGGTGGAACGATCCTGCAACGCCATGCGCTCCACAAATTCCGAAACAATGCGTTCCTGAGTTGTTCCTTTGGAAAATTCCGGTACGAGCGGATGTTCCGGCGCAAGACACATGAAGGTCGCGCCGAAAACCGTATCCTGCCGGGTGGTGAACACGGTGATGTTTTCATCTGAATTTTCAATAGGAAAGCGGATTTCCGCGCCGATGCTTTTGCCGATCCAGTTTTTCTGCATGGTGATGACTTTTTCGGGCCATCCGGGCAACTGGTCGCAATGCAGCAGCAGGTCGTCGGCGTAATCGCTGATGCGGAAAAACCACTGCCGGAGTTTTTTCTGGCGAACCTGATCCCCGCAGCGCCAGCACAGTCCCGCTTCCACCTGTTCGTTGGCAAGCACGGTCTGGCATTTTTCGCACCAGTTCACAAAGGATTCTTTGCGGTACGCCATGCCTTTTTCATACATTTTGAGGAAAA
>JAIFKL010000394.1 GCA_020049595.1 Desulfobacteraceae bacterium | reverse complement strand
TCTCCGTAAAACCGCTTTTCAAGCGCCCGGCTTAAAACAGACAGCGATTTGAGTCTGTTTGTCTGTTTTTAGCCGGGCGGGCGCTGTACGGTCTGAAAAGACCGATTTTTGAAAGCGAATTGGTATCAGACCCTGCAAACCAATCCTTTCAGATAACTTCCTTCGGGAAAATTCAGCGCCGTGGGATGATCGGATGCCTGCGCGAGCCATTGAATGATCTGCGCTTCCCGCCCCGCGTCCAATGCGGCGTCTGCCACTATCTTCTGAAACAAATCCCTGTGCATGAGACCGGAACAGGAAAAGGTAAACAGAATCCCCCCCGGCCGGAGCAGTTTGAATGCGAGCAGATTAATGTCTTTATATCCCCGGCTTGCCCGCTCCAACTGGCTTCGGGATTCGACAAATCGGGGCGGATCAAGAATAATGAGATCAAACTGCCGCTCTTCGTTTCGGTACTGACGCAGTACGCCGAATACGTTTCCCTCCACATTTTCAACTTTCTCCATGCTGTATCCGTTCATCTCGATATTTTTTTGAGCAAGTGAGAGCGCGTTGGCAGAGGCTTCGATATTGATGACGCGTGCCGCGCCTGCTGCCAATGCCGCAACAGCAAATCCGCCCGTATAAGCAAAGCAGTTCAGTACATCAGCACCTTGGGCATAAGCGGCAGAACAGGCGCGGTTGTCCCGCTGGTCAAGATAAAAACCGGTCTTGTGTCCATGCCGGACGTCTGCCAGAAAACGATATTGTCCTTCACGGATTTCTGTCAGTTCGGGCGGCTCCTGCCCCCAAAGTATTCCTGTCTGTTCCGGAAGTCCTTCTTTGCCTCGGACATCGGCATCGGAGCGTTCATAAATTCCCGCTACCGGCAGCAATTCCGCCAGCAGTGAGACAATTGTCTGCTTCCAATATTCCGCGCCTGCTGATAAAAACTGACATACAAGACATTCGCCGTAAATGTCCGCAATCAGTCCGGGCAAGCCGTCGGATTCGGAATTTACCAAACGGCAGGCTGCGGGTCCGGGGAGAGACAATAAGCGATGTCTTGAGCGAATTGCCTGCGTCAGACGGGAGCGGAAAAATTCCGGAGAAACTGTCTCGTCCGGATCAAATGTCCATACCCGGACTGCTATCTGCGAATGGGGAGAATATGCGCCCCGTCCGCAGTATGCGCCGTCCGAGGCAAGAATATCAACAGTTTCTCCGGCTTGGGCATGTCCTTTGATTTTGGCTATCGCGCCTGAAAATATCCAGGGATGCCGATGTTGAAGCGATTTTTCACGCGAAGCTTTCAGAATAACAGACGCCATGTTTATATCTCATTTTTATTTGGGTAGCGGTATAGAAGCAGTGACAAACCCCGTCCCTGTCATAAAGCAGAAACGGGTTTATCTGTTTCAGCCGGGCCGTTTTACTGGGATTCTCCGCTCGGCTCAGGGTGACACATGGAGACCCTGAGCGGAGCCGAAGGGAGCGGAGCCGAAGGGAACGCAGCGAAGGGTCTTTTTTCCTTTGCGTTCTCTGCGTCTTTGCGAGAGACAAAACTATCTTTCGCGCTTTCGTGAAGCTGTTCCTGCTTCTGCCGGAAATGTCATAAATTCAAAATAGTTTTCAATTGTCTTGTTCAGCACTTCCGCGCCTTTCCTCATGCCTTCCATGAAAAAATGCGTCCCGATCTGATGCAGGTCTTTGTTGGACAGATGACTGCTGTAGTATTCGGGAAGGTCTGAATTGAGCAGCATGGCATAGAGCCATCGCTTGGGCGTTTCTTCCAGCACGAATCTCGACAGCACTCGGACAATATAGGCATCCATGTCAAATTCCGGATCAAGGTCGTAAATCACTCCTTCCAGCGTGAAAAATGCTTTTCTGAAAAGCAGCAGTTCTCCCGGAAACTGAATGCCTTTGATAACAGCCTGATCTATCACCACAAAAAGCTTCTTCGTCAGTTGCGCTGAGAGATATTCCTGACTGTCTGCAATCTCACGGACAATGCGCGGGATGACTTCTTTTCCGCTATCTGTTTCCCGCTCCGTTTCTGCTTGCGGCGGCGTTTCGGAGAGCGCCTCAACGGCATCGCATATCTGCGATTCGTTTTCTATGAGAATGCCGAGCGCGAGCCGGGTAATGTTCAGCCGCTGTTCTTTTGACAACGCGCCGGTCTGACTCCAATCCAAAAGAATCAGCCTGAGATCATTTTCTTTTTCATCTTTGTGAGCATAGATATTTCCCGCGTGCGGGTCTCCGTGAAAGAGCGTCTCTTTTTCCCGTGAAAACAAAGGCTGCGCCACCAGTGTATGAAAGAGAAGCCGGGCATAGTGTTTTCTGTCCTCGGACAGACGCGGCGTTTCAGTGATTTTCCTGCCTTCCATAAATTCCATTGCCGTCATATTTTCAGTGGAAAAATTGGGCAGGACCCGGGGAATCTCTGCTGTTTTATCTTTTCTGTAAAAAAACAATGCGCGTCTCAGATTGCGCTGTTCGCCTTCCAGATTCATCTCTTTTTGCAAGGCATTTCTGATTTCACGGAAAGTTTCAACAAATCTGAAATTTGCAAGGGTGTAGCAATGTCTGTTTTTTTCAAAGAAATCAGCTAATTTTTCCAATAAAAGCAATTCCTCCGCGAGACGTTCTTTTATCCGGGGGCGGAGCAGTTTGAAAACGCCCTTTGCCTGTTTGCCGGTATCGGGCTTCTGCCATGTAAATCCCACAACCGTGCCGACGCTGGCTTCTGCCATGATATGGTTCTCTATTTTTATGGAAAATGTTTTGATAAGCTCGCCGATTTCCGCTTTGATTTTCTGCTGAATCAGGTGAATATCCGTTCCGTGAAAGCCGTTTTCCAGCCGGATGAGCCATTTTTTGAACCCGGGTTCGACATTGCGGTTCCGGGCGATGATCTGTCCGAGTTTGTGCAACGTGGGAATCTGTCCCGCAAGTTTTATCAGCCGGTCTTCAACCCCGGCGTTTTTTCCCATCTGAAACTGATCCGCCACAATGTCAGCAAGCCGGGAAAGCGAGAAGCCGGAAAGCAGGAAGCCGATGCCGTCATGGACAATCTGGCGGTAGTCTCCGTAAATATTAGGAACAACATCGGCAGGTTTTGTGATGCGGAGAATTTCTTCGGCTGCCCTTGCCTTGAATTTCTCCACGCCGATTTTCTCAGCAAAATGAGTGATAAAAGAAGACAGTTGACCGCGGTTCATGGTCGGCGCCATGCTTTCCAGCATGGCTTTCTGGCTTTCAAAACTGTCAGATATTGTTGATGATTGTATTGCCATAATTCTAAATTCCAATGGTAATTTGTAGGGTGGGCTTCGCCCACCATCTCAACTGTCCACCGGCATAATCTGCGCTTTTGCAAATCCGCCGCAAAACGATAGTAAAACGATTTTATAAATCGTTTGGCCGCCGAAACGATTTATAAAATCGTTTTACGGAAAGCGCAGGTTATGGCGGTGGTAAGTATATAAGGTGGGCTTCGCCCACCCTACACGCTTTATATACGCCGGCGGCGTGCCCCTACCGCAGCACCAAGGCAGTGCGCGTCGGGAGATAAAGGCTGAGAACATGCCTGTGATCGTGCAAAGCATCTGAAAGCGTCCAATGTTCCTGATCCGCAACAAGTCTGTTATCTCCGCCGTATTCCGAAGCATCGCTGTTGAAGATCATGCAATATTTGCCCTGCCGGGCTTCAATGCGGTAATCCGTATAAGAGACAGAAGGATGAAAATTGAATACGAACAAAGTTCCGGCACGCTCAAACACGATCACCATATCTTCGTTATGCTCATGCACGAGACGGAGAGGCGATTCCAAGATATTGAAACGCTTTGCCAATGCGATCATATCACGGTCAAAACGGGAGAGAAACTGATATTTCAAATTCGGATCATCGGCAAGATGCCACTGCCGCCTTGCATAATGATAAGACCATCCGTTTCCTTCACGCGGAAAATCAATCCATTCCGGATGCCCGAACTCGTTTCCCATGAAATTGAGATAACCGCTCCCCGCTGTCGTCAGCGTTATAAACCGGATAAGCTTGTGCAACGCAATGCCTCTGCTCACCCTGAGATGATCGTCATGGATGCCCATGTGATCGTACATTGCCGCGTCCATGAGCCAGAAAATAACGGTTTTGTCTCCCACAATTGCCTGATCGTGGGATTCCGCATAACTGATAGTTTTTTCATCTTTCCGCCGGTCGGTCAGTTCGTGAAACATATAACCCACATGCCAGCGTTCATCCGGCGTTTCTTTGAGAAGACGTGTCCACAAATCAGGGATTCCCATGGCAAAGCGATAGTCAAATCCGATGCCGCCTTCATCATTCGGAAACGCCAGACCCGGCATACCGCTGATGTCTTCAGCGATGCTGACCGCATCCGGACAAACTTCATGAATCAGCTTGTTGGCAAGCGTCAGATACGTTACCGCATCTTCATCCACACTTTTATCAAAATACTGCTCGTAAAATCTGAACGCATCTCCCAGCCCGTGATGAAGATAAAGCATACTCGTGATGCCGTCAAAGCGGAATCCGTCAAAACGGTATTCATCCAGCCAGAACCGGCAGTTGGAAAGCAGAAAATGAAGCACCTGAACTTTTCCGTAATCAAAACAGCGGGAATCCCAAGCCCGGTGAAATCCCCGTGCGCCGTCGTGAAAATACTGATACCGCGTGCCGTCAAAGCAGCTTAATCCCTCGACTTCGTTGTTTGCCGAGTGGGAATGCACAATATCCATAATGACTTTCAGACCGAGACTGTGCGCGGCGTCAATCAGTTCTTTCAGTTCATCGGGAGTGCCGAAGCGCGAGGACGCGGCAAAAAAATTCGCCACATGATAGCCGAAAGAACCGTAATACGGATGCTCCGGAATTGCCATCAGTTGAATCATGTTATAGCCTGCCGCGGCAATGCGCGGCAGAATTTTGTCGGCAAACTCCCGGTATGAACCGACTTTTCCTTCTTCCTGCGCCATGCCGACGTGCGCCTCGTAAATGAACAAAGGCTGTCCGCTGCCGGCAGGCTTTGAAAATCGCCACTGATGCGGCGTGTTGGGACGCCAGACCTGCGCGCTGAAGATTTTCGTATCCGGGTCCTGAACCACGCGGCGGGAATATGCCGGAATGCGCTCGCCCTGTCCGCCGTGCCAGCAGACAAGCAGCTTGTAATGATCTTTGTGTTTCATAGCGTCTTCACGAAGCCGAATCTCCCATACACCGTCTGCCGAGTCGTTGCGCTCCATGGCAAACGCGCCGCGTTTCTGCCAGCCGGTCATATCGCCTATCAGATAAATCGCTGTCGCATGGGGTGCCCACTCCCGAAAAATCCATTCATTATTGCGGAAATGCAGCCCGAAATATTCATGACCGGAGGCAAAATCGGCAAGACCTGTTTTTCCGCCGGTCAACTGATTTTCCATTTCACGGGCGCGATTCAGACGGCGTTTCAGCACATCTTCATACAGCCTTAACAAGCTGTCGCTTTCAAAAAGCCTCTGTAAAGGAGCCTCTGTTTGCAGATTCATGTTCATTTCTCCGGAAATACGTTTTTTGTCCGAAAAGCAGCTCAAAGAAAGAAATTCGGTAGCGGTACAGAAGCAGGTGATACGGAGATGTCATTCTGAGCCCCGGACCCTGAGGGTTTTAAAAAACCCTCAGGGTCTGCGGTTCATCACCTCTTATAGAGTGTTCATCCGGAGCGCTGAAATGAAATTTTGGCACAGTAAAACGGCCCGGGTTAAAATAGATAAACCCGTTCTACACTCACCGCTAAAATTTCGCCTGGCGGCTCATTTCAGCACTCCGGATGAATCGCTTCCGTACTTAACCGCAGACATTTTCTCAAATATAACAAAAAAATGATAAAGAACCAATAATTATTTCCTGATATTGACAAGATTCTTTAAATTTTATGAGTTACGCAGTTGAGACCTCACCCCCACCTCACCCCCCGGCCCCCTCTCCGAAGGAGAGGGGGAGCAGACACTCCCCTCCCCTTCGGGGAGGGGCCGGGGGTGGGGTCTGTCGGGGAGGGCCGGGTTTTATGCGGCAGCGAAAAATTTCTTCACAGAATCCTTTTTCGCCTATTGATTTATCTTGTCTTATGTGAGATATAAATAAGAATTGAATACGGACATAAATACCAAAACAACTTAGTAACGGAGCGTTATATGCTGAAAAATGACACAACCCCTCAAAATATCCGTTCAGTTCCGTTTCATAAACGGATGTTGCTGCTGTTTGTCTTTTTTGCCGTGATTTTTACAGCAGCACACCCTGCCCCGGCAGGGGCAGCCAAAATCACGGTTTACTTTTACAGTTCTGAAACCAATGTCAACAATTTCAAATCGCTGAAAATGGAATTTGATAAATATCTTTCCGATTTCGGTACTTATGAATTTCAGCCTTTCAATGACAGAGACACTTTTGAAGCGCATATCAGGGGCAAAAAAGACTGTCTTCTGCTGCTGTCGAGCTGGCATTACAGAAATATATACAAAGAATATCGTCTTAGCCCCTTGCTGGTCGGTCGGCGGAACGGAAAAAAAGACCACAAAAGAATCCTGGTGGCAAAAGGCGCGGCGGCCACGCTTGAATCTGTAAAAAAAGGAGCGATTGCATCTGCGAGCAGTGTCCCGCATACCCGAAACACCCTCAGAGAAATGTTTCAGGGTGCCAGTCTCAGCCTTGACGCCGCAGATACGGCAAAAATACTGACGGTTCCCAAAGACATTGACGCGCTGATGTCCGTGGGATTCGGAATGTCCCAGTCTGCTCTGACAAGCGAAAATTCCTTAGAGAGCCTGAAAGGAATAAACCCCGTGCTTTATAAAGAGATGAAAATATTGGCACAGGGCGCGCCGTCTCTGCTGCTGATACTGGCAATGCCCGAAGGTTTTGCAGAAGACAGTTTAAAACTGTCAGGTGTTATCAAAAATATGTCCGATAATCCGACCGGAAAGGATAAAATAAAAATGCTTGATCTGGACGCTTGGGATGAAGTTGATTCATCTGACAAGTCCAAATTGGAGGGTGTAAATGAATAATACTTTAAAATCAGCCTGTTTTTTTGTTTTTTTCTTCTTTTTTCCTGTCACGCTGTACGGAAGCGAAGCCCCGGCGATCCTGCTGCTCAACTCAGACGGGTCCGTGGAAAAGTACAGTGATACCGGCAATGCTTTCAAAGAATCTCTGAACAATCTTCCGCTACAGGAAATTAACATGAATGTACCGCAATGGGAAATTTCCGACGTTGAAAAAATGCTGACAACGCCCCGGTTCGGCGCGGTTTATTGTATCGGAACAAAAGCTTATCTGATTGCGAATCAATATGCGGGTGAAAAAAATATTGTGTTTTCTTCGATTATGAACTGGCTCCGGCTGCCGACGACGGAACGCACTTACGGCGTTTCCAGCGAGCTTCCCTCGGAGATGCAGATGATGCTGTTTCGTTATATTTTTCCGAAAGTTCGGAAGATCAGCGTGTTATACAGCAGTCAGTATAACAAGGAATGGTTTGCGGCAGCCCTGAATGATGCCAAAAAAATGGAGATTGAGATTGTCGGTCAGGCGCTTGCCGATGACAAAGAAACGCTTTCTGCTTTAAAATCGCTGCTTCCCGGAACAGATGCTTTCTGGCTCATTTCCGATCCTGTGGTGATGGCGGACAAAACCGTGCTGTTTGAAGTATTAAAACAATGCGATAAAGCCAAACTGCCTGTTTTTTCCTATCACGATGCTTTTGCCAAATACGGAGCGGCACTGGTTGTTTCCGCTGATAATCCGACAATCGGCAGGCAGGCGGCGGGTATTGCGACAGATTTGCTTTCCGGAAAGAAGCCGGAAGAAAAAGTTGTTTTTCCCGCAGGCACGCATATTACCCTGAATCTGAAAAAGATAGGTGAATACGGTCTGCCTTACAACAAAGACGCCCTCGGCTCTGTGAATAATATTATTGAATAAATACAGACTCAACACCGCTGTAAACGGTGCTTTTTCAGCGCTGTCATTCTGAGCGCGGCGGAAGAATCTCAGTAAAACGCCCCGGCTTAAAACAGATAAACCCGTTCTATTTTTAAGTAAAACGGGTTTCAAACCAGTTTATGAGACTCTTCGCTGCGCTCAGAGTGACATGTCGGGGCAGTAATAGAAATCCGTGAAAAATACCAATCCACGAAAGACACAGAGAAAACAACGGAAAAAAATATGTTACACGATAAAAATACCGAGGTTTCCGTCAAATGGGGCATCAAATGGAAACTGATGTTTCTGATGACAATTCTGATGGTCGGGCTGGTGGCAATACTGACATATATGCAGATTTCAGCCCAGAAAAAGCTGCTGGAAAGTGAATTGGATAAACGAATAGCGATTATGAAAGAAAATCTCATCGAGCGTGGAAAAAGCGTTATTTCAAATCTTTCCGCTCAGGTGGAAAATGATATTGCCGGATTTAATTTTTCCGGGGCAATGGAATCTGTCAAGAGCCGTATTGAAAACAGCAAGGATATAAAATATGTGATTCTGACAGACAAATCCGGCGTGGCTTTTGTGCATACATTGAAACCCGAACTGCTCCAAAGCCAACTGGCCGACGCAAGAACGCAAAGCGCGTTGCAGCACAAAGAAAAAAACGTGACGGAATACAAAGAGGGCAAAGAATCTGTCATTGAAATCTCAAATCCCATTCAAATCAGCACACAGGCATGGGGCGTATTGAGGCTGGTTTATACGCTGGAGCATCTTGACAGGGAAATCGAATCTTCCAGAAAGCAGATTGAAAATGAAATCAGTAAGATCGCTTTCAAATCCATAACGGTTTCGCTGATATTTATCGCTGTCTGTTTTGTGATTGTTTTTATTCTTTCGACAAAATTTTCAAATCCGATTATTCATCTGACAACATCTGCCAGAAAAGCGTCTATGGGCGATTTTACACAGACGCTGCGCGTCAAACAGAAAGATGAAATCGGCATTCTGACCGAGGCAATGAATCAGATGGTAACCAATCTGAGTGAAATCATAGAAAAAAATATTTCCACTTCCCGATGTTTGTCAACGGCAACTTCACAGCAGGCTGCATCTTTGAAGAAAACAGCCGCGCTGTTAGATGAAATGTCTCATATTACCCGCCAGAACACCGGAAACGCGAATCGTGCAGATGAATTTATGAAAGAAACCAACAATGTGGTTCAAAGGGCAAATGCCTCCATGATGCAGTTGACGACTTCCATGAATGAGATTTCCCAAGCAAGCGAGGAGACTTTTCAAATCATAAAAATCATTGATGAAATTGCATTTCAGACCAATATGCTGGCATTGAATGCCGCGGTGGAAGCGGCAAGAGCCGGCAGCGCCGGAGCAGGCTTTGCGGTGGTTGCGGATGAGGTGAGAAATCTCGCGCTGCGTTCTGCCGATGCGGCGAAAAAAACGGCAAAACTGATTGAAGACACGGTTAAAAAGGTCAAGGACGGTTTGGAACTTGTGAGCAAAACCAATGAGGGATTTAAAGAAGTGGCTGCCAATGCTGCCAGCGCCGCGGAATTGCTCAGTGAAATTTCTGCGGATTCCAATGAACAGTACAAAAGCATTGAACAGATTAACAATGCGGTGACAGAGATGGATGCCGTGACCCGGCGCAACGCCGAAAGCGCGGAGGAATTGGCTTCGTCTATGTCAATGTTTAAAGTGAAAAGCGAGAGTTGAAATGTCTCCCGCATCTCCGTAGGGGCAACCCCATGTGGCTGCCCCTTTATGTACGGTGGGCATGAAATGCCCGCCAAAAGGGTAAGCACGGGGGCTTACCCCTACGGCGTCTTTGCGAGAAATAAAGTCTCTCGCAAAGTTCGCAAAGGGCGCAAAGAAAAGCTTATGTTATAAGAAAATCAGCCTGTTTCCGTAGGGGCAACCCACTGTGGCTGCCCTTGTTTGGTCGTCCGATTAAAGGGTAAGCACAGGGGCTTACCCCTACGGCGTCTTTGCAAAAAATATTTTAAAAAAGGAGGTAACAGAAATGAGACGATTGAAAATTAAAGTTGCGAAGCAGATTTTTGTAACAGTTATGATGTGTTGTGCTATATGCCTGTCGGCGCTGGCAGCGGAATACAAGACTGCGCCGACGCTGAATAAAGGCGCAAAATGGCGCATCGGCTATTACGAAGGCGGCGAGTACATGACTTATCAGAAAACTCTTACAGTAGTCATCGCCGGACTCATGGACACAGGCTGGATTGAAAAAGCTGAAATTCCGCCGCAGGAAGGCATTCAGACAAAAAATCTCTGGAACTGGCTCGCGACTCAGGCAAAAAGCAGTTATCTGGAATTTGTCGCGGATGCCCATTACTCCATAAATTGGGACAAAACTGTCAGAGACAAAACAGTCCCGGAACTCATCAGCCGTCTGAATGAGAAAAAAGATATTGATCTCATGTTTGCAATGGGAACATGGGCAGGACAAGACCTTGCCAACAACAAACACCATACGCCCACACTGGTGATGTCATGTTCCGATCCGATAGCATCCAATATCATTAAAAGCGTGGAAGATTCCGGCTATGACCATATTCATGCTTGGACGGATCCCTTCCGCCACGAGCGGCAGATATGGGCTTTTCATGATATTATAAAATTTAAAAAATTAGGTGTTGCCTATCAGGATACGGTTGCAGGCAGGAGTTATGCTGCCATAAACAAAATAGAAAAAATTGCGGCAAAACAGGGCTTTGAAATTATACGCTGCTACACGGCAGATGCCAGGCCTGATATTACGCAATTTGAAGACAGTGTGAGAAAGTGCTTTCGGGAATTAGTAAAAACAGCGGATGCCATCTATGTCACGCAACAGGCAGGAGTAAACAAAAATACAGTGCCGGAATTAGTTGAACTCTGCAATGCTCACCGTATCCCCACATTTTCCCAGTTCGGTGAAGATGAGGTAAATCTGGGCTTTCTGATGACCATAGCGCTTGCGGATTTCAAATATCTCGGAGACTTTCATGTCATGACTTTGGCGAAGATTCTCAACGGCGCAAAGCCCCGTGAACTGCCCCAGTATTTCGGCGGACCTCATAAATGGCATTTTAATTTTGAGACTGCCAAGAAAATCGGATTGGATATTTCAAAACTCAATTTGGATACAGATGAGATAAGGCTTCCTGATTTTCTGTCTGATAAGACAAATCCATAAAGTTTAAGATTTGACAATCCTGTTTTTGTTTCTCGCAAAGTACGCAAAGGGCGCAAAGGCTATAAGAATTTTTCTTTCTTTGCGTACTTTGCGGTCTTTGCGAGAACAATTTTTTGCGAGACACTTTTTTTGTTTCTCGCAAAGTACGCAAAGGGCGCAAAGACTATAAGAATTTTTTTTTCTTTGCGTACTTTGCGGTCTTTGCGAGAACAATTTTTGGCGAGACACTTTTATTTTTACAGCTTAATTCCCGGCTTTCATTTCCCGGTTTTTCCTGAACTGTACTGCCACCGGCTCATATTCAAGAAGCGTTTCCTTCAAGCCTGCTGAGAGGAATTTCCCGGTCAGCGTTGCGCCGCTGATGCCGTCAACATAGTACGGCTGCTTTTCAGACGGAACAGCGTCTTTGACCGCGCCTTTTGCAACGGAAACCGAGACAAAACCGCCGCTTCTGTCCAAAATTTTTTTGCCTTCAAAATTCTTCTGAAACCAGCGTTTTTCGATTTCGCCGCCGAGTCCCGGGGTTTCGGAATGGTGATAAACCGTAAAACCGGTAATGGTTGTTCCGTCATTTTTAATCGCGAGATAACCGGAAATTTTTCCCCACAGTCCCCGGCTTTCAATGGGCAGAATATAGGATTCGACCTGATCCTGTTTCACATAGAGATAAACCGGCAGATCATTTTCGCGTCTTTCTTTTTCCTGAATGATTTTTCCTTCCGCGCCGACCCACAGGCTTCTGATGTTGTCGCTATATAATTTTTCAATATATTCGGCAGGATGTTTTTCATCTTCCGCCAGCAGTCCCACGGATTTCAGAATATTTTTGTGCTTATCTAATGCAATGTTTTTATCCTGAAAGGATTTCAATCCTGACGATGCGGCAGTGAGCAAAAGACTGCTCACAAGACATAGTACGATTGCAAATACGATTGATTTTAAGTAATCAGACATTGGCGATCCTTTTTCTCAGTTTGATTTTAATCTCAATATGATCCAGCAAGGGCGCAAATACATTCATAAAAAGAATGGACAGCATCACGCCTTCGGGATATGCGGGATTCAGCACGCGGATGAACACGGTCAGCGAACCGATGAGAAATCCGTAAATCCATTTTGCGGTATTCATGCCCGGCGCGGAAACGGGATCCGTTGCCATGTAAGTGATGCCGAAAGCAAAACCGCCCATGACCAAGTGATAGGCAGGGTTCAGCGAGAGAAAAGGCATCGAGCTTTCTTTGGCAAGGAGATTCAGAAGCAATCCCGTTGACAGCAAGCCCAGCAAGCCGCCGATGATGATTCTGTAATTCGCAATGCCGAGAAGCATGAGAAATATCGCGGCGATGAGACATAAAAATGCGGATGTCTCGCCGATGCTGCCCGAATGCAGTCCCCAGAACATCGTTGAAAAGCTGAAACCTGCTTTTGCCAATGCGGCTTCTACGTTGCCGTAAGTCTCGGTGACTGCGGCAACGGCAAGCGGCGTCGCGCCGCTGAAAGCATCTGCCGCGCCGGCTTTCACGGAACTGATGACGGTCCACACGGTATCGCCGGACATTTTTCCGGGATATGCGAAAAAAATAAAGGCTCTTCCAGTGAGTGCGGGGTTCAGGAAATTTCTGCCGGTGCCGCCGAAGATTTCCTTGCCGATGACTACACCGAAGGAAATGCCCACCGCCGCCTGCCACAAGGGAAGCGTAGGCGGCAGCGTGAGCGGAAACAGCAGTCCCGTGACCAGAAATCCTTCGCTGATGCTGTGTTTTCGCACTACGGCAAATAAAAATTCCCAGAAAAATCCCACCGCGTATGAGACAATAATCAGGGGCATGACAATGGAAAGCCCCACGGCAAACACGGAGAAAAAGTCAGGAGACATTCCGGAAACAAGATTTGACTGATAGCCCGCGTTGTAAATGCCGAAAAAGAGCGGCGGCATGAGCGCGAGAATCACAAGACTCATAAAACGCTTCAAATCAAGGCTGTCACGGATATGGGGACCCGTTTGGGTCGCATGAGCGGGAAAAAAGAAAAATGTCTCTGCGGCCTCAAAAATGGGGTAGTATTTCTCCCATTTTCCGCCTTTGACAAAAGATTTTCGCTGAGAGTCAAAAAATTGCTTTATTATTTTCATAAGTTCCTTTGTTTTTTAGCCACGAATGGACACGAATTTCTCACGAATAGAATCACACCAATTTTTTTTAAAAAATAATATGAGTTAAAACGAAGCGCCACGAATATCTTTTTCTTCATTCGTGGTTTTCATTCGTGCTGTTATTTGTGTCCATTCGTGGCAAAAAATATAAACATCA
>JAIFKL010000093.1 GCA_020049595.1 Desulfobacteraceae bacterium | reverse complement strand
TACATATAGATGCAATCCTTGAAATGGCATTTTTCGTCTCTCTCTCGTTCCCACGCTCCGCGTGGGAATGCAGCGCGGACGCTCCGCGTCCCTTCGATCCCCGCCCTGTCATTTCGAGCGAAGCGAGAAATCTTATCGCTCATACAAAAGATTTCTCCTCGCTTCGCTCGTCGAAATGACATGCGGGACGGACGTTCCCACGCGGAGCGTGGGAACGAGAGACGCTGCTGCTTCAGTCTTTTATTTTATCCAAGTCTTTCGGCGATTCCCAATCTTTCATGTTGTGCATCCACGGTGCCCGTTCCACAAAAACATCATGCGCCAGCGGCACCGGCGGATGAGACATCCATTTGGGATCGAACTCGTTTTTCACCTTCAGCAGGAACTCATGATAATTGGGCCCGTACTTGGGTCCTGTGAGATACAGCGGCTGGTGAGGTCCCAGCAGCGAGGTGTAAAAACGGTTCTTGATGTTCATCTTGGATGTATCAACATAGAACTGATCCACCGGATTGGTGTCGTCGTCCTGATCCCAGTAAACCAGAAATTCCGAATAGCCCTGATGACCCATTTCAAAGCTCTGAAACCAGCCCGGATCGCCGTAATCCGGCATGAGCGGGGGCGTATATTTTTTCTTGAGTTCCGCATAAGCAGGACCGTGTTCCGGTGCCTGAGTCATGGTTTCAATGACGTAATCCACCGACACATAGCCCCCGCACATCAGCCACATGCCCGCCGAGTCAGCATTTTTAATCCATGATTCATCCGAAGGTTTGGTTCGCCGTGCAACACCGCCCACTTCTGTCATAATGTCCATGAGAACCCGCTCGTCATATTCCATCTGTTCTTCGGAAGTGTAGCCGATGAGCAATACCCGGACAATATGAAAATTGGCGACAGTCTGCTCGTTTTCTTTGCCCCAGAGGTCCCAAAATTCTTCTTTACATTCGGCTTTGGCAATGGCTCGCCAGAAAAGCGGCACTTTGGTAACAGCGCCGGCAATTTCCGCATGACCGATTTCCTTCATTGCCTTGACCTGCGCGTCCTTTGAAGGCACGACAAAATTAATCCATTTGATCCGTTTTTCCGGAAGCGCCAGCGCGGTATTGGGAGAAATGCCTGTCGGCACGAGACGTTCCGGCTGAAAAGGCAGCGTCTTGATTGCCATGCGTGTGACAATTCCCAGACAGCCGCGCAATCCGGTATAACCTCTGAGCAAGCCTCTGAGGTCGGGCCCCGGGCTTTCACCCCAGAAAGGATCATCGCCGCCCTGCGCGAGCGAGCCGAGTCTGAGAATTTCACCGTCCGGCATCACGACTTCCGTGCCGAGAATCCGGCGATGCGGAAGCCCGATCCGGTGACTCAGCGGAGACCAGCCGTCGCCGATAAGGTTGGCAATGGCAGACGCCTGCGCGCCGCCCCCGCCGATGACCACATAAGCCCCATGTTTCATACATTCTTCCTGAATCGGCGAATAGACCATGCCGGGGCCCACTTCGACATAGAAGTGTTTTTCGTCCAATACGAAATCATTCATCCGTTTCAGGTCAATGAGCAGCGCGCCTTTGACATGCGGATGAGAGCGGGGTCCGTAAAAACCGGTACTGTAAGGCACATAAGGTATTTCGTGACGGTAACAGACTTTCACGATTTTCTGCACTTCTTCGGTGTATTTCGGCATGATGACGCATCCGGGAACTTTTGTCATGACGCGTTCATAGCCCAGACCGCTTTCATATCCGCCGGGGCCGCTTCTGTAGCCCTCGCAAACCACCGGATCGTCAGAGATGTACCCGTCTCCCACAATGTCCGCCAAGACTCTGTATATTTCTTTGGATATTTCCATGAGTTATCTCCTTCACATCAGTAAAGCGATTTTGTAAATCGCTTCAAAGCGGATACAATTAATCAGTAAAACGCTCGGCTGAAATCAGATGCAAACCGCTTTGAAGCGGATTGAAAATCCGCTTTACAATTAGCTTTCTATGGATGCACAGATGACTTCCGCTATATCCATCACCTGTACATGCTCGTTGCCGGCTTTGATGGCTTGGGCGAAGTTGTTTTTGCAATGCGGACAGGCTGTTACCAATGTCTCTGCCCCGCTGTCTTTGATTTCTTCAAGCCGATGCGCGGCTGAAAATTTTGCCAAATCGGGAAACGCTTCTTTGGTTCCCCGTCCCGCGCCGCAGCAGAAAGCGTTTTCACGCGTTCTGGGCATTTCCAGCAGATTAACGCCCGGAATGGCTTTGAGAATATCTCGCGGCTGGGCATAGAGGCCGCTTGTCCCGCGTCTTCTCTTGAGCCTGGGTTCCACGCAGCCCATCCAGCCGCGTTTGCCCTGATATGGCGTCCAAGGATCGCTCAGACGGCTCATGCTGCACGCATCCTGATACGCCATACGCGTCGCAAAGGCTTTGCTCATTTTCAGCGCGCCGTCTTTCATTAATTCGTCCACATATTCAACCAGATGAACAACTTTGAAGCCCAAGTCGGCTGTGGAAATGTTCAGCAGTTTGGGATAATCCACTTTCCACATGCGATAGCCTTCCGCGCACGCGGTGAGGAGAGTTTTGGCACCGCTTTTTCTCACTTCGTCAATATTGCGTTGAGCCAATGCTTTTGCCTCATCCAACATGCCGACCGAGAAAAGCGTGTTGCCGCAGCATTGTTCATCGGGCATCAGCATGAAATCAACTTTTGCCGCTTTCAGAATTTTTGCCACAGACTGGGCAATTTCCTTGTTGGTGTAGGACGCGGCGCAGCCGACAAAATACAGCACATCCGCTTTTCTGGCAGGCGTGATGCCGGCAGGAAGCCAGTCTTTGCGCTTGTCATGGGGCGCGGCGTACATATTGTGAGTTTTGGCGATATTCTCGGCGATTTTCTTATGCGCGGGCATAGGACCCACGCCGTCTTTCACGGCTTTGACTCTGAGCGATTCCAAAGACAGCTCGATTTCCAAATCGAGATTGCGCTTGCAGCCCACATCGCACGCGCCGCAGAGCGTGCAGGCATAGATAATCTCAAGGGCTTTCTCGTTCCATTCCAATCTGCCTTCGGCAAAAGCATGACCGATCCGCATTTTGCCGTAAGCGCCGTAAGCGTCAAACTGGTATTTTTCCGCGCTGGGGCAGCGGGTCATAAACTTCGCGCCCGGCATATAGGTGTGATCCACCCAGTTGCAGCCTTTGCATTTGATGCAGCGGCTCATATCGTAAACGAAATTCTGAATGTCCTTTATATCCAGCGCAAATTCCGTTCTCGGCTTGTAATATCTCACATCTGATTCGTTTGCCATTGTCTTGCCCTCCTTAAAAACACAGGTTCCCGGGATTCATAATGTTGTTCGGGTCAAATACCTTTTTCAGCCGCCGGAGTTGGGTAACGTAGCCGGTCGCCCGCTCATAAACAATGGGCGCAAGCTCACCGTAAGGTCTTGTAAATACGGCACCTTCATTGATAAGCGCAATAGCGGCTTCTTTGTAAAGGCGGCGGACAGCAGCTTTTTCCTCGGCATTCTGCGGATCATAGAAAAAGCTGAACTCAGGACGGCAAGCCCGGTTGTGTTCAATAGGCTGAATATAGATGCCGATATCCCGGACAGAATAGGCATGACGGCTGGCAATTTCTTCCACCAGCGAGACAAAATGTTTTGCTTTCAGGGGTCTTGTGTGGAAAGAAAGGGTCTGACATGCGCCTTTGACGCTGTTTTTCCAATACGGCACATCAGCGGGCCAGGGATTCCGCAAAATCTTCAGCAGCTTGCTGTTCAGCCCCGGAAATCCGGGAAGACTTTCGCCCAGACGCATATTTGAAAATTCATTTTTGATGACCTGATTCAGAAAATTCTGCTCATAAGCGATTTTCTCCTCGGGCCTTCTTTTCAGACCGCTGATGACCAGAATCAGTGTCCAGGGCGGCAGAGACGATTTGAGTTTTTCAAAATCCCCGGGCTGTTCCGCAAGAATGGCAGCCAGATCAACATTGTTCAGCAGCAGGACTTCCTGACCGATGCGGCGGGGCAGAATGCGGTAGAGAAAATCTGTGGCATAAGCCAGATCGGTAATCGGCGCGAGCATGATTTTATCTATTCGGGGAATCGCCTCTATCTTGAGATTTGTCCATGTGACCACGCCCATGGTTCCCTGAGCGCACTGAAAAAAGCGATAGAAATCCAGACCGGGGCCGGAGGGATTGCCGCCTTTGGATGGAGAATCAGGGTATCCGTTCACGCTGGCAGACCCCATTCTGAATATCTCGCCCGTGGGCCAGACCACTTCCATTGCAGCGAGGGGTTCGCCGTAATCATAGACCTGATTGGTGGGTTCTTCACGCTCCAGAAAATCGGTGAGCGCGGAACGCTGCGCCGGCGGCGTCAGGGGCATAATAACCCGAAAACCCTCTTTTTTCAGTTCCTGCGTGAGTTTTTCCCATGTAACGCCGGCTTCAAATCTGACGCGGCGGTTGTCATGGTCAATTTCCAATACCTTGTTCATCTTTTCCATGTCCATGACAACGCCGCCTTCTTTCGGAATTGTAGCGCCGTAAAAATGAACTTTGGAACTGCACGGAACAACCGGAATGCAGTTTTCGTTACAGAATTTGATAACACCTGAAATTTCTTCGGCGTTTTTCGGTTTGACAACATAATTGGGCGCACGGCGCGGCGTATCGCTGAAATCGCCGGAATATGCCTGCAATGTTGCAGGATCATCAAAGAAGGCATCAGCTCCGACCACTTGGGACAATTTTTGTTTTACGTCCACGGTTGACCTCCATTTTGCATAGCTTGCTTGAAAACAAAGCTGAATAAACTCTTAAAAACTCAAATATCGGGTAATATACTGCCCACCGGCATAATCTGCGCTTCTGTAGAACGGCTTTGCAAGCCGTTTTATCGGCAAAACGGTTTGCAAAACCGTTTTACAGAAAATTCGGAAAGCGCAAATTATGACGGTGGAAAGTATATAAAAAATCCCTAAGCTTTTTTGTAAGCAAAGGTTTTTTACAGTGTTATAAAGATTAGCGCATTAACCGTTAATGTATTAATGATTAATACATTAACTATCTGAACGTGTCAAGAATTTTTTTTGACTTTTTTGCAGATTTTGATGTTACAAGGGTTAATCTTTTGCTATTATTATTGTTCTCATGCGGCGCATGGGAACGAGAAAAGCCCCGTAGGGGCGACATCTTTGTAGCATTCCGATTATGAAAAATTCCGCAAGCCCCGTAGGGGCGAAATATCTGCATTCCCACCGCGGCGCATGGGAATGGGGAGCCGTCAGGGCATCCAAAATACAAAGGAGTGACCTAAATGATATTTACAGACCTTATCAACAATATTGCACTGCTGCTTTCATTAAGCATTTTATACAGCTTTATGACACGCAGGGGTGACACCGCATCCGTTGCCGGACAGATCACGACAGGCTGTATTTTCGGCTTGGTTGCTGTCGCCGGAATGATGACGCCTTTCCGTTTTGCGCCCGGCATTATCTTTGACGGACGTTCCATTGTCCTGAGTATGGCAGGGCTTTTCGGCGGACCCGTTACAGCAGCCGTAGGCGCATTCATTGCCGCATGCTGGCGTCTGTATCTGGGCGGAGTCGCGGCATGGACAGGCTGTGCCGCGCTCACGACTTCAGCCGCACTCGGCACTGTCTTTTATTTTCTTCGCAAAAGAAAACCCCAACTTTTCACTCCGCTTTATATTTTCGCTTTCGGCATCTTTGTGCATATCTGTGTGCTGCTGTGGATTCTCACCCTCCCCAATCCCACAGCATTCGGTGTGCTGCGTAAAGTTTCCCTTCCGATGCTGCTGATATTTCCTTTGGCAACGCTTCTGATGGCAAAACTCTTAGATGATGTGGAGACCCGAAATCATGCGCTGAAAATGCTTAAAGACAGCGAGGAAAAATATCGGCGTATCGTTGAGAGCGCAAACGAAGGCATCTGGACAATGGACGGCAAATTTCGGACAGATTATGTCAATCCTGTCATGTCAGACATGCTCGGCTACACAGCAGAAGAAGTGCTGGGAAAGCCTGTGACAGATTTTATGTTCCCGGAAGATTTGAAGGATCACAGGGAAAAAATGGCGAATCGTCAGAAAGGTATAGGCGGAAAGTATGAACGCCGGTTCCGGCGCAAAGACGGTTCCGAATTATGGTCCATTGTTTCAGCCACAGCCCTTTATGACAAAGAAAAAGGCTTTATGGGGTCTTTTGCAATGTTTACGGATATTACCGAGCGCCGGCGCACAGAAACCGAACTGCTCCGCCAAACCGAACTGTTGCAGAGCATTATGAACAACATTCCGATTATGGTTGCCTTTTTCAGCCCGGACGGCAGCTTCAGATGGGTGAATCAGTGCTGGGAAAAAACATTGGGATGGTCTCTGACAGAAGCGCAGCAGCATGATCTTTTAAAAGAATTTTGTCCGGATTCCGATTACTGTCGCTATGCTCTGGATTTTATCCAATCGGCTCAAAGCATCTGGGCAGATTTCAGACTATGCCGCCGCGACGGAAAAATATTGGATACCTCATGGATCAATGTTTTACTTTCCGACGGCTCTCATATCGGCATCGGCATAGACAGAACTGCCGAAAAACAGACCGAAAAATCTCTGCATGAAAGCGAAGAACGCTTTCGTATTGCTTTTGAGAATGCCAACACCGGCATTACATTGGTCAACACGGAGGGCAAATATCTCAAGGTCAACCACAAGTATTCTGAAATATTGGGCTATGAGAAAGAAGAATTGGAAAACATGAATGTTCACGAAACCTCATTTCATGAAGATGCCGATGTCAGTGCCGGTTTTATCCGAAAAGCGGTTGCCGGAGAAACCGACTCCGGCATATTTGAGAAGCGGCATATCCACAAAAAGGGTCATGTTGTCTGGACAGAAATTTCCAGCACCGTTTTTCGGGATTCACAGGGAAAACCGCTGTATTTTATTTCTCATGTCCTTGATATTACAGACCGAAAAAAAATGGAAGCAGAAAAAATAAAACTTGAAGCCCGGATCCGTCAGGCGCAGAAAATGGAGGCTATCGGCACGCTTTCGGGAGGAATTGCACATGATTTCAACAATATTCTGACGCCGATCATCGGTTACGCCGAAATGCTGATGATGAGTGATTTTTCACAGCATAAGGATGCGAATGAGAAATTACAGAGAATATTGCAGGCATCTGTGAGAGCCAAAGAGCTTGTGAGAAGAATTCTGACTTTCAGCCGGGGAGCGGAAAGCAAATATCAACCCATGAAGATTCAGCCTGTGATTCAGGAATCTTTGGCGCTGCTCAGGTCTTCAGTTCCCAAGTCCGTTGAATTTATACAGCACATTGATCCCGAATGTGAGGCAGTCATGGGTGATCCTGTACAGATACAGCAGATCATTATGAATCTTTGTGTGAATGCCTGTCATGCTATGGAAAAAAAGGGCGGCAAACTCGCAATTCTTTTGGAACGCATTCTTATCGGGCATGAAGACAGTTTAAAAAAACTGACCCTGAACCCCGGCAGACATCTGCGGCTGACCGTGAGCGACACAGGACACGGCATCAGCCCTGCCCATATTGAAAAAATATTTGATCCTTATTTTACAACAAAACCGGCGGGCAAAGGAACCGGCCTCGGTTTGTCGGTTGTTCACGGCATTGTGAAAGGGCTGGGCGGAGAAATTACGGTTTACAGCGAGGTGGGCAAAGGCACAGCGTTTCATATTTATCTGCCTGTGATTGAAAAGGAATGTATAAAATTAACATCGCCGCAGAAAGATATTCCCAAAGGAAATGAAAGCATTCTGCTGGCTGACGACGAAGTGCAGATTGTGCCGATGTTGAAGATGATGCTGGAGAAATTCGGGTACAGCGTGACAGGCTTTACAGACAGCGTTGAAGCATTGGCGGCGTTTCAGGAAAATCCGGAGGCTTTTGATCTGGTGATAACAGACATGAACATGCCGGGCATGACCGGGGATGTGCTTGCCCGGGAAATAAAAGCCCTCAGACCAGACATTCCGATTATTCTCTGCACCGGATTCAGCGAGCAGATCAACGGATACAGCACCGCTGAATTGGGCATACAGGCATTTATGATGAAACCCCTGGGCATGGTTGAGTTGGCAGAGACGGTGCGCCGAGTCTTGGACAGATAAAAACAGCCGTCTGAACTGTGATTATTCTGATTATTCTGATTATTCTGATTAAGCAATCAGAGATTTCAGATAAATCAGACGAATCACAGTTCAGACAACTGTATTGCATTCAATGCAAGAATAAGAGATTGAAAAAGATGATGTTTGTCTTTTATTGTCTTGTAGATGTCCCTTGCCATGCCTTCATCATAAACATGAGAAGTCATATTTCTTGCTTTTAAAAGCCCTATCCAGTTTTCTTCATCGTGTATCCAGCCCATTTTAAAAGCTTCTTTTAAACATGACTTGGGAGAATGACACAAAAGCCCCTGATCTTCCAGAATTATTTTCAGCGTTTTCCATGCAAGTTCAAAGGTAAATTCAAATCGCTGAATCGCCGCGTCAAGCACCAACGGTTCGGAAAGCGGAAATTCCAGCGATTCCCGAAGCCGCTGATAAGCATTTGTCAGTTGTTGCAGACGCTCATTTTTTTTCATACAGGACGACCATCTCGCTGAATGCCTGTTGGGAGAAGGCATCGTTTCTTTCTGTAAAATCGGAAACATCTATGGAATACAGGGTATCAAGGCAGTCTAACGCATCGGCGATTTTCGCCAAAACCGAAAAATCCGCTTTTCTGCTTCCGATAATACCGATATCAATATCTGCATGAGGATTTTTGTTGTCGCCCCGGGCCCTTGATCCGAATAAAAAAATCTTTTTAATCCCGGGCGCTGCATCTAAAATCGTCTGAATGACGGCTGCTTTGTGCGGAAAATCCATCATAATTATCGAAAAATACGGCAATTCCCCCTTTGAAGGGGGTTAGGGGGATGTCTGCTTCGGGAAACACCCCCCTGCCCCCTCAAGGGGGGAGTTTTGGCTGATGATTTTCAGTTTTCTGAAATTTTCTCAATCACACCGGCGGCGATTAAAGGCAGCATAATTTCATGATGCCCGATTAAATTAAAGCCTTTTCCGCCGCCGAGCGTGGGACGGTTCACCACGTTGGTCACAGGGCGGTAATGCCGGATAAAATCCATATTCACCGTCGTGAAATTCTCCACCCGGTGGCACAGATTCCGCACCAGCGTTATCGCTTTTAAAAAAACCTCCGGCAAAATCACCGCAGAGCCGACATTCAGATAAACGCCCTGTTCCAGCGTGGAAACAACAGAGGCAAATATCCGAAAATCCCGATGGCTTGCGCCGCCTGCCGCTGCCGCGTCAAATCCGGGATGCACATGGATAATATCCGTTCCGACGGCAATGTGTACCGTGACCGGAATGCCGAGACGCAGACCCGCCGCAAGAATGCTTTTGTCTGCAAGGGGCAGCCGATTTTCAATAATCGCCGCGCCCACTGCCGCGCCCAGCCCGATATTTTCCCTGCCTGCTTTTTTTACAGCCTCACTCAGAAACTCGCCGGTTTCCCGCGCCATGCCGAATGTGCCGTCTCCGAGCGACGCGGCGACATCCTCCGAAGTCCTGCCGGTCATGGCAAGCTCGCTGTCGTGAATAATGCCCGCGCCGTTCATTGCCACGGCAGTAACAATTCCCCGCTCCATCAGATCAATAAGAACGGGATTCAGCCCCACTTTGATGACATGCGCGCCCATGGCAAGGGCAACAGTCTTTTTATTTTCAAACGCCGATGCGATGGCGGCAATGACGGCTTTTATGTCGCTTCCGGCAAGAATATCGGGAAGGCTGTCGAGAAAATCTTTAAAAGCTGCGCCCTTTTTCCACGGACACGCAAAATCTTCCGCACAGACTTTGCTTTTGCGCTCGGCAATGGAATATGTTTTCAGTCCGCTTAAATCTATAGGATGAAAAGGGAGGTGAGAACGATGCGTCATGTTTGTCAACTCTGATCTGAAAAGTGTTTTGCATTCTTTAGGAGTTACACAGTCGGATTTTTCTTTGTCTGAAAAAAATTAACCGCAAAGAGCGCAAAGTTCCCGCAAAGTTGCGCAAAGTTTTAAAATATATCTTTGCGGAACTTTGCGGTTTACTTTGCGCAACTTTGCGGTTAAAAAATCTGAAAAATGAACCGCAAAGGGCGCGGAGTTGCGCAAAGAAATATATCTTTGCGGAACTTTGCGCTCTTTGCGGTTAAATAAAAAAAAGCAGTATTCAACTGCATAACTCCTAATTCTTTTTAAAAGAAACTGTCTTTGCGTACTTTTGCGCAGTTGCGAGAAACTTTTATGATGTGCTACGTTTATATCTCTTTGGTTTCCTGATAAATCAGTTGGAAGGTGCGGATAAACATCATCGCTCCCATCAGCGGCAATGCTGCATAAAGATAAATAAGGGGAATCTGCATGATGATTGTTTTCTGGCTTGTCTGCGCCTGAAGCGCCGCCATCTGCCAGCCGTAGTACATCATCATGCCCGAAAAAATCAGGGTTGTCAGGTGACTGAAATAAGTTAAAGGCATTTTCAGACTCGGAAAAATCTGCACAAGCGCATCAATTTTAATCATGGAACGATTCTTAATGGCTGCGCTGCATCCGATAAGCGTCGTGTATATAATCACAATTCTGACCAATTCCTCTGACCATGCCAGAGAATATTGAAATCCGTAGCGTAATACCACATTGAAAAAAAGTGCGGTAAGTGCCGCCATCACACTGACAAAGAGTGTCCAATCCTCAAAAAAAGTGAGAACCTTATCCAATTTGTCAAAAAAATTATCAAGCATATAGTATTTCCTTATTGTAGGGCGGACTAAGCGCAGCGTGTCCGCCATGTCCGCTAAAATTTCGCCTGGCGGCTCATTTCAGCACTCCGGAGTGGGTGTGAATCGTAAGGGCGCGCCGTCGGCGCGCCCCTACCGTACCATACAAAATTTTAACTGAAACAATATACTTAGGGCTGATATCCCATATAGTCCTGAACTTCTTTGAGATAATTTTCAGGCTGATATTTATCTGCGGGATAGAGCTTGTTGATCTCTGCCGCATATTCTTTGTGGGTAGCATCTCCCTGTTTTTTCAGGATCGCCATTTCCGCATCGGGAAGCGTGAAGAACTGAATGCCGTCTTTTTTCGCCTTCTCGATTTCCTCTGTTTCCTGTAGCTTGCTTTCTTCACGGATTTTGGCGCAGACATCCTTCACGACTTCCTTGAAAGTTTTCTGCAAATCTTCCGGCAGAGTGCTGAACCATGCCTTGTTGAATACCCATATAAACAGTCCCTGTGCATAGTTAAGCTGAGTGAAATATTTTGCGACCTCAAATTTTTTGGTGATGTTGCAGACCATCGGCGTATGATCGAGTCCCTCAATTACGCCCTGCTTGAGAGCGACCGGCACATCGGGCCAGGGCATCACCACCGGATTGAATCCCCATACTTTATAAAGCAACTGGTTCACTGCCGCTTCGGCAATACGGAATTTGATCTTTTTGGCATCCTCAATCGTTTTGACAGGTTTGGTGGTTGCCCAACCGTAATTTCCGTAACCGCTAATGTCAAGCGCCATGATCCCCTGATGATCCATTGCCATCAGAAAATGTTCAAAGAGTTTGCCGCTGTTTATAAATTTATCCAATTTTTCAAAAGAATTGATGAGAAAAGGAAGATTGACCACTCCGAACCGGGGACCCAGGTTGGTTGATGTCACAGAACTGACGCTCATTCCCTGAATGGCACCCATCTGCAACTGGTTCACCACTTCCACTTCTCCGCCGAGCATGGAAAAAGGTTTGTAATCAAGATATATCTGGCCGTTTGTCCGCTTCCACAGTTCATCCCGGATCGCAAAACCGGCATAAACGCCTTTGATAACAGGGTGGGATACGTTGGAAACAATACATTTGTATTTTGCCGTTGAGGGATCAAACGCGGGTTTCCACTGATCCAGAGAAGGCGGCGCAGCAATTGCGGGTCCCGCCGCGAGTCCGAAGCCGATGAAACAAATTATTGCCAAAATAACCATCCGTTTACACACCATTTCTACCTCCTTGCCTGTTTTTTTGTTGATGTCTTAAATGAATAAAAACCGTTCATTTCCCATACACATATTTATACAGCTATATCACAGATATGTTATTTTTTGTCAAGAAAAAAATGTTCCCGGCATTTATTATACCGACCTTCCCGGCTTTCGTTTTTTCATGCTTCAATATTTATTCTTTACAAAATCGTTTCATAAAGATATAAAATTCAGACAGTGAAAAGCCGACGGAGCAAACAGGCAGATATGAATAAAAGATATAATGACTTAAACACCTATCTGAGAAACCTTTTCGGGTGCAGGGTACAGAAAATCACTGTGGATGCGGGACTGTCGTGTCCCAACCGGGACGGAAGACTTTCCTTCGGGGGCTGTATTTACTGCAATGCCAAAGGATCGGGAACCGGCGCGCACGCACAGGGTCTGAGCGTTTCCGAACAGCTTATCCGTGGCAAAGAAGCCCTTTTCCGACGTTATAAAGCAAAAAAATTTATCGCCTATTTTCAGTCTTTTTCAAATACCTATTCCTCTCTTGAAAAACTCCGAAGCCTTTATGACGAGGCATTGGCAGTTGAAGATGTGGCGGGGCTTTCCATCGGGACACGGCCCGACTGCGTGAATGAGGCGATTCTGCAATTGCTTGAAAGCTATGCAAAAGACCGTCTTATCTGGATTGAATACGGCTTGCAGTCCGCGCACGATGCAACGCTTGCCTTTATCAACCGGGGGCATAATCTGCAATGCTTCAAAGATGCGGTGAATGCCACAAAAAACAGAGGCATCAACATCTGTGTGCATCTGATTCTGGGGCTTCCCGGCGAGACAAAAGCGCAGATGCTTGAAACAGCGAATATAGTTGCAGATATGGGCTTGGATGGCGTAAAACTGCATCTGCTTTATGTGATAAAAGGGACGGTGCTTGAAAAGCTGTATCAGCATGGAGATTATAAGTGTCTGGAACAACTTGAATATATTGATATTGTCTGTGATGTTCTGGAACGTCTCCCGGGCGAAATGATTATTCAGCGTCTCACCGGGGATCCGCACAAAGAAGAACTGGTTGCGCCGCTCTGGTCCCTCAGAAAGCGGGAAACACTTGATCTTATCGCACATACAATGGAGATGAGGAATTCCTTTCAGGGGAAATTCTTTTTGCCACGAATGAACACAAATGATAAGCACAAATAAACACAAATTATAAATATGAGTTACTCATTTCAACGCTCCGCGTCCTGTGTTCCCGGACAATCCGTTATTCAGCGTCATGGCATCGGAAATAAAAAAAGGTTCTCGCAAAGGACGCGGAGAGCGCAAAGGAAGAAAGAGAGAATGCGTTCCTTCTGCGATTTCCGGAGGCTTTGCAATCTTTGCGATCTTTGCGGGCTTTGCGAGACCGATTTTAATATCAATTTTAATAAAAAAAAGGGGGGGCATCGCTTATTTCCGAAAATGTCTATTATATTAACGCTGTGTGCAACTTATCAGCAGAATAATTTATAATCATCCTATCCGATCAGTTCCCGGCACAATTCGCTGATGAGCGATTCCGGCGGTTTGTCCTGATAGATGCCGAATGCCGGTTTTTCCGGGTCAACGCCCCGCAGAAAAATATAATACACGCCGCCGAAGTCGCTTTCATAGCGGTAGTCCTGTTTCCGCACAAAGAGATATTTGTGCAACGCAACCGCATAGATATGATACTGAAGAATGTAGAAATTTGTCTTCATGGCTTCGGCAAGCGCATCCTGATGATAAGCTTCGACACAACTGCCGAGAAAATTTGACTTCCAGTCAACGAGATAAAATTTGTCCCGGAACTGAAACGTCATGTCTATAAAGCCTTTCATAAATCCCCGGACAGGCGCAAACTCCAGCTTTCCGATGAATGCGGGAAAATCTTCAGGCATTTCCGAACCCGCGTATTCTGCAAAAATTCTGCTTAACTTTTTCGGCGATATTTCGCGTAAAGGAAAATAGAACTCCAACTCATTGAGCCGGTCTTCATTCCGCACATGAGATAAAGTAAAATCTTTCTGCCCCGGATCAAGCGGAACGGAAAGCACTTTTTGAATCATCTCGCAGACAGCAGGCAGCCACAAAAGGTCAAAATTATATGCTTTGAGTTTCTCCTCTGCCAGATTTTTCATCGCTGACAAATCTTTATTTTTAAAATCAAGGTGTTGAAATATCTCATGAAGACATTTTCCGGCTCTTGCGCCTTTCGGAAAAGAAAAGATGTCCTGAGATGTCTCCCGAACCGCCGGTGCCTCCGAATCTTCAGGCTTATAAGCTTCTGTCTGCGCGTCATAGTCTGCCAGTTCCGCGCTGTGCATCCGCTCAAACACCAATGAGGAAAAGCTTGACACATTGAAATTATTAATAATTTTAGATGAAAATTTCTCGCAGTCAAGCGATGCTGTTTCCTCGGAAAAGGGGGAATATCTCTGCCCGGCGGCTTCCGGCATTTCAGAGACATTCACAGCCTTCGGGACCTTATCCTGAATCGCTTTCAAACTTGCAAGCATATCCGCATCCGTCAATGTTTTGACTTTTTTCTCTGAGGAGCTGACAATATCTTCTGATGATTCAGGATGATGAAAAAGATAAGCCGAAGCGGATGTCTCAGCTTTGTTGATTCGTCCCCAGACAAGATAGCAGCGATGTTTTGCACGAGTCAAAGCCACATAGAGAAGCCTCAGATTTTCGGCAAGTTGTTCGCGCTCGGCAGCAGGATGGCTCTCCGTATTTTCAAGATTCAGATCAAGCGTCAGACGCCTCCCGTCATTTTCATCGTGAAAGACAGGAAAATCTCCTTTTTTGAGATTGGAACTGCCATACATAAAAGGACAAAACACAACCGGATATTCCAAGCCTTTGCTCTTGTGAATCGTGACCAGCCTGACCGCATTTTCATCGCTTTCCAGACGGAGTTCATGTTCTTTGGGTCTCGGTGAATTGGGATGTCGCTGTTCTGAAAGCCATTTCACAAGCCATGTCATGCCCAACTTCTTTTCAACAGCGGTCTGATGAAGTATCTCTGCAAGATGCAGAAGATTTGTGGCGCGGCGTTCACCTTCGGGCAGAGATATAAGACGGGTCAATATGTTTTCCTGAGAGATAAAACGCCGGAACATGCGGATAAAGCCGGACGCGTCCCATATTTTCCGGTAGTCGCCGAACCTGACAAACCACTGCTCCCACGCGCTTTCATCTGCGGTCAGCGCGTCCAAATCTTCGCCTTTGACTCCCATCATATCGGTTGCAAGCGCGGCTTTGATGCGTTTCTCATTGTTCGAGGCAATGATTGCCGAAAGTATTCTCTCAATTTCAATGGCTTCGGATGAGCCAAATATATTCGCCGTGCTGTGCAGAACCGCAGGAATATTTAACTCGGCAAGTGCTTTCTTCATGACTTCCGCCTCTGAATGTTTCCGTAGCAGTACGGCAATATCTTCGGGTTTCAGCGGCTTGTCGCCGATAACTGCGTTATATCTCATGTCCAAAAGCCTTGAAATTTCAGCAGCTACAGATTTAGAAATTCTTTTTTCAGCGTCCGGCTTCAAAACAGCCTTTTCTTCCCCTGCTTTTATAAACCACAACTGCAAAGGCGGCTCCGCTTTTCCGTCAACTTTAAAAAAAACACGCTCCGGTTTGTCCGCCGCTGCTACCGTATGGAATTGTATCTCATCATAAATAAAAGGAAAATCCGATCTTTCAAAAACCGCATTGACTCCCGATATCAACTCCGGTTCGGAACGCCAGTTCTCTCCGAGCGTATATCTCACTGCCGCATGTTTTGCCGCATCCATGTAGGCAAAAATGTCAGCGCCGCGGAATCCGTATATCGCCTGTTTGGGATCGCCGATGAGAAAAAGAATGCTGTCCTGATGATCGAAAATGCTTTTGAATATCTCATACTGAACCGGGTCAGTGTCCTGAAATTCGTCAATCAGAGCCGCTTTGAATCGGCTTCGGATCCGCTCTGCAAGGGCTTCGCCGCCTTTTTTCAGCGCAAAGTGCATATCGAGCAGAAGGTCGTCAAAAGAGAGAATATTCCGGGCTTCTTTCCGCTTTCGGATTTCTGCTTTCGCGTATTCAAAAAGGCTGTGTTTCAAAGCGTTCAGACGCTTTTTTAAAAGCGATTCGAGCAGTTGTTGTTTGTCTTTCAGGTCTTCGCAAAGATCAAAAAAAGGATGGCTCGGCGCAGTGCCTTTCTTGTTAATCGAACTTCTGATTTTACTCGCGGTGAACTTTTCAAACTCCTTGAATAGTAAAGGATTGTTTTCTTCCCATGCCAGATAATCATCCATACTGCGAAGCCAGTTCGGAATATTTTTATTATAAGTCTTCCTGTTCAAGCTTTTGTCATTAATGAGAATATCTTCAACTTTTGCTCTTTCAGATGCCCACAGCTCACGAAGCCTGAGAAAAGCCTCGCTGAATGCTTTTTCCGAGTTGGGAGCCTCGCTGATCTCAAGCGGCGGAATGATTTTCAAATCGTGTCGGGTGACTTTATTTTTCAGGAGTGAAAGCAGCGTCTCTATGTCAATTTTATCAAGAACATAATTGACGAATACAGGCGATTCGTTGTAGAGATTTCTTCGCCAGAAATCCTCAACAATTTCCCGAAGAAGACTTTCCTGATCTCCGACCATCTCGCTGTCAAAAAGACTTCCGCTTTCAAAAGCATATTCATGCAACATCCGCTTGCAGAAACCGTGTATCGTGAAAATGGCGGCTTCGTCAAAATCGCGGATGGCATTCTCAAGACGGCGCAAAGCGTCCTCCGGCTGAGGAAGTCTCTGAATCAGCGTCTTTAACTCTCTGTTTTCAAAATCATCTTTGCTTCCGATACCGGAAAAAACTTTTGCAGCTTCCCGAAGTCTGCCGCGGATTCTTTCTTTTAATTCTTCGGTTGCCGCTTCGGTAAATGTGACGACAAGAATTTTGTCAACGCTGAGATGCTGTTCCAAAATCAGCCGAAGGAAAAGCCCGGTGAGGGTGTGGGTTTTTCCCGTACCCGCGCTGGCTTCGATGAGATTTGTGCCTTCAAGCCGGCTGTTTAACAGGTCGAATGTTTTCATGGTCTTATTTTTTTTCAACTTATTTGAAATGTTAGCAGAGAGTTGTTTCTCGCAAAGACGCAAAGGGCGCAAAGAGATGCAGAGCGCCCCAAGCTGAGAACAGATCAAATCGCTTATAAGCGACCCATGCTGAAAACAGATTCTGCTGAAAACAGATTCTGTTTTAAGCCGGGCGCTTTACTTATTCCTTTGCGCTCTCTGCGGGCTTTGCGAGAAATAAAAGTCTCTCGCAAAGGCGCAAAGGGCGCAAAAAAAAGCTTTTTTATAAAAAAATCTTTGCGGCCCGGGCTAAAAACAGATGCGTCTTTGCGAGAAAATTATCTCGAAAAAATTTATATTACAGTCAACAGCTTCAAACTGCAACTTAATTTATACTTAATTTATAATGACCTCTTGTAATATTATCCGATTTATGCTATAAAAATTCAAAAAAGTGGCAGTTTCAAAAAAAAAGCTTCCATAGCCCTCAAATAAATTTTATCAAAACAGAGGAAAATGAAGATGCCTCCGAAACCTTGGCAATTGATAGACAGCAGAAAGGATAAGTCCTACCGGGTGTTCAGTCTCAGGACAGACCGGGCGGTTTCTCCCCGCACAGGAAAAGCGCATAATTTCTTTATATTGGAATCATCCTCATGGATCAATGTCATTCCGATTACACGGCAGAACGAAGTCGTACTGGTGCGCCAATACCGCCACGGCACACGCGATGTCACGCTGGAACTGCCGGGCGGCATTGTGGATCATGAGGAAAAGCCGGAAGCCGCCGCCATTCGGGAACTCTATGAGGAAACCGGGTACCGCGCCTCGGAAGTCATACTGCTCGGCGCGGTTCATCCCAATCCTGCCATACAGAGCAATCAGTGTTACAGCTTTGTCGCAAAAGATGTTTTTCTCGCGGGCAGGCAGGAACAGGATGATAAAGAAGATATAGAAGTGGTGTTAAAGCCTATCGGCGAAATCCCCGGTCTCATTCGTGAGGGATTCATTACACACGCTTTGGTGCTGGCTGCTTTTTATCGCTTTTACATGGAATATCTCATCAAAGATTAACACAGATGACGCGGATGACACAGATTTTTGCCGGTAATGCAGAAGCGGTGATGAACCCTATCTGTCTCATTCTGAGCGCACACGGTGTCATTCTGAGCGCAGCGAAGAATCTTATAAAAGTAAAACGGGTTTCAAACCCGTTCTACTGAGACCCTTCGCTACGCTCAGGGTGACAGGGATGCGGCTCAGGGGTGACATTTCATATCATAAAGGATTTTGAATGGGAAAAGAAAAATTAAAACAGCATATTATCAAAAGAGAATGGTGTAAAGGCTGCGGCATCTGTGTTTATTTCTGCCCTAAAAATGTCTTGGAGCTTGATGAGCAGGAAAAAGCGGTTGCGGCGCGGCCCGAGGAGTGTATTTGCTGCCGGCTCTGCGAACTCAGGTGCCCGGACCTTGCCGTAGAAATCATAGCAGAAATTTCCGACACCCCGAAAAACGCTGAAAAAGCAGAGAGAGCGGAGGGCTGAAGATTATAATATGAGTAAAAACATCAAATTTATTCAGGGAAACGAAGTATGCGTGGAGGCAGCCCTTTATGCGGGTCTTGATTTTTTTGCGGGCTATCCCATCACGCCCTCCACAGAGATTGCCGAACAGATGGCATCCCGTCTGCCTCAGCTCGGAGGAAAATTCCTTCAGATGGAAGATGAAATTGCATCTGTATGCGCGATTATCGGCGCCTCGCTCACAGGTCATAAAGTCATGACTGC